>CAJQQJ010000161.1 GCA_905480445.1 uncultured Alphaproteobacteria bacterium
TTCGTAGTGGATAGGCAAGACCTTGCCGTAAAGCTGCTTAGTCCGCTCGACTGAGCCGCACATGCCGGGTTTCTCGACATAGGAAAAGATACCGACATAGCGTTTGGTTTGTCCCTTCAACGGCGCTACGCGGTGCAGAGAATAGCGACCCTTAAAAAGCTGCAGATCGCCTGGCTCGAGGACAAGGTTGGTTACTTTGTCTGAAGTGCCGTTTAAGACGCGTTCAACTTCCTCAAAATTTTCATCCGTTGACGTGCGTATAGCAGGCGCATACTGAAATTCACCGCCTTGGTCCGCGTTTTGGAGCGCCAAGGTAACAGTGAAGTTGTTGGTGTCAAAGTGCCATGGGAAGCCTTGGCCTTCCTCTGCCTGATTGACAATGACGTCCGCTAAAGGGTCGCCGTATGGGAAGAAATTCTCTTCTTCTAATACGCTTTGAAGGAAACTCGAGAGCGGTTGCCAGTTGTAGACGGCGCGCAGTATTGAGCCATCACCGAAATTATCTGCCGGGATAAAGGCATTTGAGCGATCGTAAAACCGCCGCTTGGGATGACTTTCGGGCAATTTTGGATCGTCTTGTGAGAAATAGGCATTGGTGCGGTTGAACGACCGGTAAGCGGAGGCTGAGGCAAAGTCGGCTTCGGCTACTAATCCCGGCAAAGCAGCTGGCTTTATGAAGCTCTTGAGAACAGCACACCCATCTTTTTCCAGTGCGTTCTGAACGCTTTCGAACAAAGAGTGGTAGGCTTCGCCCTCAGGTCTATGGATCGGATAGCGCGCCAGATCGATTGTCGATGTTGCTATTGCCTCGGACATTTCATCACCTCTGCCAAAGATTATACCTTTTCGCCTTAGCTCCGAAAAAAGCCTTTGTAAAGTCTGTCGGTGAGCCGCTAAGACTTAAGAAAAGTTAAAGGACAAATCGATGAAGATAGCTGTTGTTGGTGCTGGCGCTATGGGCTCCATTTATGCGGGCCTTATGGCTGATGCAGGTAATGAGGTCTGGTGTGTGGATCTGTGGCAGGACCATATTGATGCCATTAACACGCAAGGCCTAAGAGTTGAAGGCGTTTCGGGCGACCGAACTGTCACGTCCATCAATGCAACAACAAATGCGGATGAGATTGGGCCTTGTGATTTGATCATTGTTGCGACCAAAGCTTCGGGTGTAAAACCTGCTTCGGAACGGCTCGGTTCTGCCATGGGTCCAGAAACAACCGTACTCTCCATCCAAAACGGATTGGGAGCAGGTGAGCTCATCAAGCAGTACTTAAACTCAGACAACATCATGATTGGTATGGCGCAGGGGTTTGGAGCCTCAATGAAAGGCCCTGGCCACGCTCACCACAATGGTATGGATCTGATCCGCATCGGTGAAATGAGTGGTGGATTAACAGTACGGTTGAGCTCTGTGGTGGAGGTTTGGAACCAGTCAGGTTTCCAGGCAAAGGGTTTTTCAGACATTAACCAATTGGCTTGGGAAAAGTTCATTTGCAACGTTGCATTTTCTGGTCCCTGCACTGTTTTTGATCGTACTCTTGGTGAGATGATGGCTGATCCCCAATCCTGGGCAATTTGTAAAGCTTGTGCAACTGAAGCTTACGAGGCAGGCCGTGCCAAAGGTATCGCTTTGTCCTTTGATGACCCTGTTGATTACGTCACTAAGTTCGGCGAGAAGATGCCCGCCGCCCGCCCGTCTATGTTGCTGGATCACCATGCTAAGCGTCGTTCTGAGATCGATTTCATCAACGGCATGGTCCCGGTTGTAGCCAAGGAGGTCGGCACCGCCGCTCCCTACAACGAAGTGATTTCAGCGATAGTTAGAAGTAAAGAAGCGGAGTTCTAAAGTTTACGAGCCATAGTTAAACCCTAAGGTAGGGTAATCCCCGGAAAGGCAAAGCCTTGTCCGGGGTCTCACTGAACCAAGGAAATCTAGAAAGTGGATACAGTAGCCTGGGATTACATCATGACGAACAAACCGAAGGGCACAGTCTATGTGGGTTGTACTGTTGATTTGGTCAAACGTGTTTGGGAGCACAAGTCCAAGCCGGTAAAAAGTTTCACTCAGAGATACAATCTGGACAAATTGGTTTGGTATGAACAGCACGGCAGTCTCGATGCGGCTCGGAAAAAAGAACGGCAAATGAAACGTTGGCGTAAGGATTGGAAGTTCCGTTTAGTTGAGGAAATGAACTCAGATTGGCAGGACTTGTTTGAGCAAATTGCTCGATGATGTGGCTGAGCCCGAGCGGACAGTGACACCAAACATTTCTTTCAGAATTTCCGGGGAAGTGCGCGCTGATTTGATTTCTTGTTTCTTGCATAACTGGACAGCAAGATCTTTTCGGAACTCCGCAACCTTGCTATCTAAGAGGCTCAAGTTAGGGAGCAAGCTATGAGAGATTCATTTCGATTGATTGCAGGCGGGATTATTCTTTTTGGTCTCGGTCTGTCTTTTTATTCTTCGGTGTTAGATACCGAACGGGAATTCCTTACAGCTTTAGTCCGGCATTTTTCATTTCTAACTATTCTGACGAACTGGCTCATCGTCTTTGCTATGTTCTTTCCCGTTTTAGCGAAGGACACGAAGATCGGGATGTTCCTTGACCGCCCGGGTGTTAGAACAGCAGTCCTGGTCTATATCATCATTGTGGCACTGGGCTATCACTTGCTTCTTGCCCACCTCTTCAACCATGGTGGTCTCGACCGAGTCAGCGACTTTGTTATCCATACGGTAGCGCCTCTGTTGGTGCTGTTTGAATGGCTAGTGTTTTCGCGCAAGAAATCCTTGTCGTTCAAGCAAGTGCCTTTCTGGTTACTCGCACCCCTCGTGTACATGGCCTACTGTGTGTTGAGAGGGGAGATGACTGGCAACTACCCTTACGACCTCATTAATGCAGACAAGCGCGGACATGCTGCTGCATTTGCTATCTACGGTCAATTCTTAGTCGGTTACACTCTTGTGGGCTGTTTGTTGGTAGCTATAGATAAAGTCATACCGTCACGAGGATAAGACATAGAAAACCTCGGGATGTCTTGTCAGAGCGGTAACTAAAACTAAGTCTCCGTCATCGAACAAAAATAAAGCGGAGAATTTTCTATGTCTTTAATCAAAAAGCTCGCCCTTGCAGGCGCAATCGCTGCGCTGCCATTTTCAATGGCCCAAGCTGAAACCAGAGTGACGTATAAGTCAGCTAAGACGACCTCGTCTTATTATCAAATGGCGGTTCAGATATCAGAAGCCATGAAGGCTGGATCAAGCGGTGACATCATTGTTACAGTTGAAGAGAGCCAGGGTTCTGTGCAAAACGTCAAAGAAGCGGCTGTCCGCGAAGGCAACTACGTGTTCACAACACCGCCGGTCTTGGTTCGCTTGGCGCAAGGCGCGAAAGCCATGTTCAAGGACAAGGGCAATCCAAAGTATGATGAGATTCGCGCACTCTTCCCAATCCCTTCACTCACTATGCACTTTGTCATGGGCAATGACAGCGGCGTAACCGATTTTGCTGGCTTAGAGGGCAAAACCGTTTTGATCGGCAAGGGCTCTTTTGGTGCAAAAGAAGGCGCCAAGTACCTGAAGCTCTTCGGCTTGGAAGGCAAAGTCACCTTAGCTGACGTTGAGCTATCAAATGCCGGACCGGCGTTGAAAAATGGCCAGATCGACGGCTTTGTCACCGCTGGATCTTATCCTGCCCCCAATGTTATCGAGGCCGCCGCTGGTACTGGCGTTACAGTACTCTCGCTTTCTGATGATCAAATCGCGCAAACTAAGCGCACTAAGTTGATCATTCCTGCAGGTACTTACGCCGGTCAGGATAGCGACATCACAACCACTTCTTTGCCAGTGGTGGCTTACACCACCACGCAGATGGATGATGACACGGCCTATGCACTTACCAAGACTTATTGGGAGCAAAAGGGATCCATGGGTTCAGCTGCTGCTTGGTGGAACGGTGTATCATACGATATGCTTTCAAACGTGACAGGAAAGATTCACCCTGGCGCAGTGAAGTATTATCAAGAACAAGGCGCGAGCCTTTCAGACGCTCATCAATAGAGCTTTTTGCTCAATTCATGCGGGTGCCCGGCTTTGCATAGTCGGGCATTTTCTTGTTAGGAGGGTTGCTTGTTGAGCCGTTCTTTCTGGATTGCCCTTGGCGCAATCTCTATCGCTTTTCATCTTTGGCTGATTTTTTCAGGACTTATACCCAACCTTGTCAGCCGACCGCTGCATATGGCTTTGGCTTTGCCCTGGGTTTTGATCTTTGCAGCTAAAACTTCTTTCCACCGCTACACCGGAACAGTTTTGTGCTTCGTTGGTCTCACAGCCTGCTTGTGGGTTGTCTTCAATGCAGAGGCCTTGGGTGACCAATACGGCTATTTGGAAAACAGAACTCAGATCCTACCAGCTGTAACCTTGTTGATCGTAGTTTTAGAGATGGCTCGGCGAGCTATTGGCTGGCCCTTGCCTTTGGTGGCACTTCTAGCACTTGTCTACGGCATCTTTGGACATCTGGTGCCCGGTGAGTTTGGCTATGCCGGGCTTCCACTCCAGAGCTTCCTAGGCACGCTTACCATTGCCGAAGGTGGCATCTGGGGGAAGTTGACGGGTGTATCGGTTTCAATTGTTGCGATCTTCGTTATCTTTGGTGCGGTCCTCAATGCAGGAGAAGCCGGGCAAGGCTTCATGAATTTGGCGGCGCTCGCAGCAGGTAGATTGAGAGCAGGGGCGGCGAAGGTCTCGGTCTTGTCGTCTGCACTCTTTGGCTCAATCTCTGGTTCCGCGTCCGCTAATGTCGCCTCAACCGGTGCAGTGACACTGCCTGCCATGATCCGCCTGGGCTACCCCAAGTCCTTAGCTGGTGCGGTCGAAGCCGTCGCTTCTTCAGGTGGGCAAATCATGCCGCCTTTGATGGGGGCTGGGGCTTTTGTTATGGTCGAGCTGACGGGTGTACCATACACCGGCATAATGGCCGCTGCTTTGTTACCGGCCCTCTTGTTTTTCTTTGCGGTTTGGATCGGGATCGATGCCTTTTCTTTGCGCCATGATCTTAAAGGATTGCCGAAAGATGAGCGTCCAGCGGCGAAGACTGCCTTAACAACTGCGGCTTTCTTCCTAGTTCCATTCTCGGTTTTGCTTTGGGGAATGTTTGTTGCCGGGTACACGCCTCAATTTGCAGCCTGCCTGTCTATTATTGTTGGTGCTGTGCTCCTGGTTCTAGACGGAAGATTAACCTTCGATGCTCGAAGGACATTCTCTCGATTGGAGAAAGTTTGCCTTACAACCGGGCAACAGATCGGCACCATTGCATCAATCATCCTCTGTGCCTCGATCATTATTGGCGTACTTGGAATCACAGGGCTCGGAGTCAAAATAACCTCTTTGATTTTGTCCGGTTCAGGTGGCTATCTCTGGCCAGCTTTGTTGTTAACCGCTTTGGCCTGCTTGGTATTGGGGATGGAAGTACCAACAACCGCCGCCTATGTCATCTGTGTTTCAGTCGCGGGCCCGGCCCTAATTGATCTAGGTCTTGCACCCTTACAAGCGCATCTTTTCATTTTCTGGTTCGCCTTACTTTCCACAATCACACCACCGGTTTGTGGAGCGGTGTTTATTGCAGCGGGGATGGTGGGTGAAAACTGGCTTAAGGTAGCGGGCTCTGCCATGGCCTTAGGCATAGGGCTTTATCTTATTCCGCTCGGGATGATCGCCAATCCAGCCCTCATTGAGCTAGGCGCTCAACCGCTTTTGGCAGTCCTGTCGGCAGTCAAAGTCGCTATCGGTTTGGCCCTGATATCATTTGGAGTGATTGCTCCGAAAGGTCTTGTTCTGAGAGCCGTGGCTGTAGCCGTAGGACTGCTTGTGTTGTTGTGGCCCTTTTTGATAAGCAGCTAAACTGACCTTATTTGTAAGGAGAAAACTAATGGAAATCCCTGTCTTAGAAACCGAGCGTTTGATCATGCGTGCGTTCCAGGAGGATACAGATTTCGAAGCTTACGCTGAGTTCTACGCCTCAGATCAAACCATCTACTACGGCGGGCCGCTCGATAGGGCCAGTGCTTGGCGGGCAGCCGCCGCAATGATGGGGCATTGGATCATTAGAGGTTACGGCGCTTGGGCAGTGGAAGAAAAGTCCACCAAGGAATTCTGTGGCATAGTTGGTCTCTATTTTCCGGAAGACTGGCCAGAGCGAGAAATCACCTGGAGTACAGTAGCAGCTAAGCAGGGCCGAGGAATTGCCGCCGAAGCTGCAAAACGGGCTAAACGCTATGCATTTGAAACCTTGGGATGGTCGCAGGTGCACAGCTGCATTTCAGCAGAGAACCTTCCCTCCATCAAGCTGGCGGAAAAGCTAGGGGCAAAGTTAGAACAGGCAATAGAGCGACCAACCAAAGGCGAGATACTTATCTATCGCCACTCAAATGAGATTTAGGTTACCAAATCTGTTCAGCGCTTAAAGGCTCACCAATAGCGCGAATGCCATGGAGTGCGCGGGTTCGTGCTTCAAGGCTCGCGGCGAGGGTTTCAACCAAATCCAATCCCTTGAGTAATTCCGTGTTGGAATAATAAGTCAGTAGCTGCGCGGTTAACTCTTCCTCACCTTTCTCCATCAACACTTCCGCGCTTCTGACAATGCCTTGATGTTCATTGATTAGGCGCTGTTCTACGGCTTCCCAGACTTCTGTCACTTCAGGCAGAAAGGCCTCATGATGTTGAGAAACGAGATAGAGCAATCTTTTGCAGGACCCGACGGCGGATCTAGTGGACTCTATCGACTGAGGAACGTCAGACAGCGCGGAAGTGTCGTTGGTCGAACTGTGGCGTGTATCCTCAAATTTGGAGGACTCGCCGGTGGTTAGGTAGCGATGCTGACGGAATTCTTCCGGCACTTGTGTAACACCCATAAAAACCGGAACAAAGGGTGCTGCGATTGCACCAATTGGCGTGTGCCATAGCAAACGAAGTTCATCGTGTTTTGGGTGAACCAAGGGAACCACCTGTCCGTAGCCAGCCGTATCGCCGGTCAATTTTGAAGTTCGGACTGCCCACATCATGTCTTCGATGGAAATTTTTTCCGGCCGGGCAGCGAGTGCTTTCATTTCGCCTTCAATCCATTGAACGCCAGCCCAACGAAACTTGCTATCGCCGTAGATTTGGTTGTGATTGAATTCAGCGTCTTTGTCAGGATCATACCAGCCCTGTTCGACGGCGAAAGAGACTAGGTTAGGCGCATAGAGGAAGTCTGGGTGATCCGGTTCACTGACAGGAACATTGCCAATGTATCCAGGTCGAGAGGCGCGGATTGAATCCGGCCCTAGCCGCTCAGCAGCCCAGAGCCCTTGGCTGCCTGCACATTCTATTACCACCCAGGCTTCGTCAGGGTCAGCGATCAAATGAGAGTTCCCGCCATACGTCGAGTAGCCGTGTTCGGCAATCATACGGCCAATCAACTCAACGCCTTCACGGGCTGTTTTGGCTTGCTCAATCACCATGCGGGCCAGATCGGAATAGTTGGGTCCGGTCTGTTCCTTCGATGTCATGTCGATCAGTTCTTGGCGCGACGTTGACCAAATGTCTCGCACAGCGACACCATGCTCATTGAGACCGCCGTTGGTGAGCGGGGCGGGCACACCTTTGTAATAAGAGTAAGAAGTTCGGATGTTGCGATAGGTCTCTTTCGCTTGTGGAATTTGAGTCATGACACCCGGCATATCGGCCTGTTGCGTGACGCCGATTGTGATCATCGCATCAGCGGCCTGTTGCAGCCGAGGCATGATTTCAAGCCAATGACTTGAGGGTTCGTCACCATACCCACCGAGATAGGCGATACCATCGGCGGTATGATTCCTTCCAACATAGAGACCGTAAGACATAGAGGTTCACCTTCACTTGAACGAGAGCAGCTTGCCATAGGTTAGCGCTCTATGTCATAGAAAGGGAAGTCAATTTTATCAGGAAATATTCGATGCCAAAAATTACCGGACACTGTCTTTGCGGCCAAGCAGCATTTGAAGCCGACGGCGACATCAAAGTCGTTGCAAACTGTCATTGTGACGATTGTCAAAGAGCCACTGGCGCTGCTTATGCGACGATGGTCTTTATGATGAGCGACGACGTCAAGACCTCTGGAGAAGTTGGCGCTTACGAGCATAAATCAGATGCGGGTAACACACTCACCAAGAACTTCTGCCAGACTTGCGGTTCTCAGGTTTGGGGCAGTAACACAGCACGTGCTGGCATGCTTGCCTTACGGGCCGGTGCCATCAACGAACAGGAACTGATCACACCAGGCGTGAATGTTTTCTGCAGCTCTGCCATTCCGTCCACACCAAAGGATGAACACCTCAAGGCCTTCGACAAAATGCCTGGCTAACAACTCTCAAAGTCCAGCTCTTAAAAGTGGGCACTTGCTTTTAAGCAGGTGCCCTAATTCGTTGTGATGGCAAACAGGCTCACATTCAACTGACTGTAATGCACAACGTACTCAGTCGGGTTGCCAGTATGATCTTTTCCCATCAGGATGACCATGTCGGGGGCATGGCAGTGGACGTTCTCTAAGAAGAGTTCCACGCTAGTATCGTATCCGCCGACACGGATTCCCATTTTTTGGCGCGGTGTCAGTTTGGTTTGGAATTGATTGAGGCGCGCAACAAGTGCGGAAGACACGCGACCAGCTTCGGACTGCAGAGCTTCTGCCTCCGCTTTTTTCTTCGTCTCGTCTTCACTGACCGTTTGGGTTGTCACTTGCTTACTCACAGCTTTGCTCTCTAACTTGGGTTCTTTTCCAGGGCGAAAACCTGGGCGCGGTCCATCGGGATCATCTGGTTTTTTATCGACGCGCATCTTACGCGATGGCGCTGGCGTAATTCGGTAGTTGAATTTAGGCTTATCAGCCACGGCCTCACACCTTGCTTAATGTTCGGGCTACGGCATCGCGCCAGCCCTCTAATTTATGCTCTCTCGATACTTCATCCAGATGGGGATCGAAGCTTTTTTCACAAGACCAATGTTCCGAAAAGGCCTCTAGATCTGGATAGAAACCGACATGTCGTCCGGCTAAGTAGGCGGCACCTAGCGCTGTTGTTTCCAAAATCGGTGGTCTTTCAACTTTGGAGTCGAGAATATCCGCTAGGAACTGCATTGTCCAGTCACTCGCCGCCATACCACCGTCAACCCTGATGACGGTTTCTCGGTTTTCGAGTTCTGGCCAATCGTCCTTCATTGCCGATAGAAGATCCGAGGTCTGATAACAAACGGCCTCTAATGCTGCTTTTGAAAATTCAGCTGGTCCTGAGTTTCGGGTCAAACCAAATATGGCCCCTCTGGCTTGGCTATCCCAGTAGGGCGCACCAAGGCCAGTAAAGGCAGGCACGAGGTAGAGGTTTTGGGTTTGGTCTGCTTGATCGGCCAAGGCTGTGCTCTCAGGCGCATCAGTTATGATCTTGAGACCATCCCTTAACCACTGGACCGCTGCACCAGCGATGAAGATTGATCCTTCCAATGCGTAAGCGGTTTTCCCTTCCAGGCGGTAAGCGATCGTTGTTAACATTTTATTTTTTGATTGCTGAAAGTCAGCACCGGTGTTGAGCAATGCAAAGCAGCCAGTGCCATAAGTTGATTTCAACATTCCTGGTTTAAAACAAGCTTGGCCAACGGCTGCTGCCTGCTGATCTCCGGCCATCGCAGCAATTGGAACGGGGCTAGAGAAAGCCTCTATATCTGTTGTTCCGAAATAGCTGCAGTTATCTTTGACTTTTGGCAACAGGGACGCGGGAATATCAAAGATAGATAAGAGCTCCTCGTCCCAACAGTTTTCTTTGATGTTGTACAAGGATGTTCGGGCCGCGTTGGTTGCATCGGTAGCGTGAACTTTTCCATTGGTTAGGCGCCACAACAAAAAGCTGTCTACTGTTCCAAAGGCCAAATGCCCCTCTGCAACCTTCTGTCTGGCTCCAGGCACTTGATCCAAAATCCATGCAATCTTCGATGCCGAGAAGTAAGGATCGAGCAAAAGACCCGTCTTTTCAGAGATTATCGCCTCCTTGCCCCGCGATCTTAGCTGCTCGCAATGTTCGGCGGTTCTACGATCTTGCCAGACAATCGCATTGTGGATTGCTTTGCCCGTTCGACGATCCCAAACAAGCGTCGTTTCCCGCTGATTGGTAATACCGATAGAGACCAAATCGCTAGCGTCAGCGGCGGCTTGGTCCATAGCCTCTGTGATGGCCTGAAGCGTGGTGTTCCAAATATCCTCTGGATCGTGCTCAACCCAACCATCCTGTGGAAAGTGCTGGGGGAATTCATGCTGCGCTAGGCTGGCTACTTGATAGCTCTGGTCGAACAACAAAGCGCGGGAAGAGGTAGTGCCTTGGTCTATAGCTAGGACGTATTTGGACATCTGGTTCGCTCATTGATTATTATTTGGAACTATAACAGATGGTGATAAATAGGCCATATTCAGCTTGCTTTTCTCTAGCATTGCACTATCTCGCTGCCAGTCTGTAGCGAGACTTGCACATCGCTATTTTGTCTATTCGCAGTACTAAGGGTTTGTGGGGTTCTATGTCTTCTCTTGTCTATCTTAATGGTGAGTTTCTTCCTCTTGAAGAAGCCAAAATCTCTCCTATCGACCGTGGGTTTCTTTTTGCCGACGGCATCTATGAGGTTAGTGCTGTTTTAGAAGGAAAAATGATTGAGAACGGTCCGCACATGGCTCGTCTTGATAGATCGCTAAAAGAAATCGCAATGGATGTTCCATGGTCGATGGATGAAGTCGCAGCGATCATGCAAGAAGTGGCAACCCGCAATGAAATCACCGAAGGCATGGTTTATCTGCAAATCACACGCGGGGCCGATTGGGACAAGGTTCGCGACTTCGGTTTCCCAAAGAACCCAAAACCAACCATATTCATGTTTGGTCAACACAAGAATCTTTCCGCTGATCCTGCTGCGGAGAAGGGCATCCGTGTTATTACTATTCCCGAAATTCGCTGGGAAAGAAGAGATATCAAGTCCGTCGCTTTGCTCGCCCAAACTCTTGGCAAACAAGCCGCAAAAGATGCTGGCGTTGATGATGCCTGGATGGTGGAAGATGGCCTGATTACCGAGGGCACGTCAAACTCGGCTTTCATCATCACTGACAACAACGAGCTGATTGCTCGCCCGCTCACCAACGAAATCCTGCCGGGTATCACCCGCATCGCAGTTCTGAAACTTGCTGCGGAAATGCAGTTGAAAGTCGTTGAAGGGAAGTTTGATCCGGAGCAGGCTTACAAAGCGAAGGAAGCTTTCTCTACGTCGGCCTCTGCACTTGTTGCACCGGTTGTTGAGATCGACGGCCACAAAATCGGTAATGGCAAGCCTGGACAATACACCAAGCGTCTAAGAGAGCTTTATTTGGAAGAAGCGCGTAAGTCGATTGCCTAAAGTAGAAGACATTGCAGTTTGGTGTGTTGGTGGCGCTCACGTTGATCATATTGCCAGATCTCATGATCGCCTGACGCCGGGGTCATCTTCGCCAGGTCAGATCCAGATGAAATTCGGCGGTGTGGCTAACAACGTTGCCCGCCAACTTCAGCGTCTGGGCGCTGAGGTCACGTTGGTCGGTGCCATCGGAGACGATATCGCCGGTCGAGCACTGCTGGACGATCTAAAGAGCGCTACGATCAATTCGGCGCTCATTAAGCAGTCCCTACCTACCGGTTCCTATCTGGCTATCGAAAATGAAAAGGGCGAGCTGGTTCAGGCCGTCTCTGATCTGAGAGCTTTGGGAAATCTTGACCCAGCTGTCTTGACTGAAACTATCGCTCTTAAACCTGCTGATGCCGCCTTGCTACTCGATAGCAATCTTTCAGTGGCGCAGATGGTCGCCGTTTTGAATGCAAACGCTGGTGGATTTGTTGCCGTGGAAGCTGTGTCGGTGACGAAGGTTATGAGATTGAGTGGACTGTTGGACCGCGTGGATGCGCTCTTTTGCAATCTCGATGAAGCACGCGCGCTGTTGGCAGACATTACCTTATCCTCGCCCCAGGCAGCTGAACAACTGGCGCTCCTTGGGCCTCAATACATCTCAATCACCAATGGTGCTGGCAATGCGGTTTTGTTGGCGAAGGAAAAATTGATCGAGAAAATGCCCAATAGAGCCAATGTGAAAACAACCAATGGGGCAGGGGATTGCTACACAGCGGCTGTGCTGTATCATTTGTTGTCGAACGCTGATCCTCAATCAGCTATGGATGCTGGCTTGGGAGCAGCATTCCAACGGTTAGAGAGTAGGCGATGATGTTAAAGCTAAACTTTAGTGAAGAAGTGCAGGCCGCGCGTGATGCTGGTTTACCGCTTGTCGCCCTAGAGAGCACGATCATTACCCATGGCCTCCCACAACCTCGCAATCTTGAAGTAGCGCAGCAAGCAGAACAGCAAGTCCGGGACCTGGGTGCAGTTCCTGCGACCATCGCTGTTTTGGGCGGTGCGTTGCAAATAGGCTTGTCGAGACAACAATTGGAACAACTGTCAAAAGCAACCGGTGTCTGGAAACTAAGTCGCGCCGATCTCGCTGTCGCTATCTCCCAAGGTGTGACGGGAGCGACGACGGTGGCTGCGACCATGATTGCAGCGCACTTGGCTGGTATTTCGGTTTTCGCAACTGGTGGCATTGGCGGCGTCCATCGCGGTGCAGAGCTAGACTTCGATGTTTCAGCTGATCTTGAGGAGCTGGCCAAAACGCCAGTGATTGTTGTTTCCGCTGGTGCAAAAGCCATATTGGATTTGCCCAAGACGCTGGAAGTTTTGGAGACCAAGGGTGTGCCTGTCATTGGCTACCAAATCAACGAGCTGCCAGCATTCTGGTCCCGTGAAAGTGGTCTGAACGCTCCGCTGCGCTTAGACACGGCAGGTGAAATCGCGGCTGCTTTCCAAATGCGATGCTCACTCGGGATTGAAGGCGGGCAATTGATCGCCAATCCTGTGCCTCAAGAAATGGAAATTCCCGCTTCAATCATCAGCCCTGCAATTGATACAGCCATTCGCGCGGCACAAGAGCAAGGCATCAAAGGGAAAGAGGCCACACCTTTTTTACTTTCTGAAGTTCTAAAAGCCACTGATGGCCGCAGCCTTGAGACCAACGTTGCGCTGCTGCTCAACAACTGCCGCTTAGCAGCTGAGATTGCTAAGGCGCTGGTTTAAACCTATCCAACGGCCCATTGGGGTGTTTCTATAGAAATTGTATCCTGCAGCTCTTTGGATTGCATCCCGAGTGTCATGGGTTTTTTGACGCCAGGCAGAACGCAAATATCAAACAACTCTTGAATGATGCCATCGAAACGTAGCCACTCTTTGACGGCTCCCGTTTGTAAGTCGATTACTTGAACACCACACCAAGCATCAGCGTCTTTTTCTTGCATCTTGTTGTCCAGTTCCAAGCCCTCGAAGCGTCCGTAGCGTGGTTTAGACAAGGTGATGATCGCGTGGTTATCACAGAAGGCAAGTCCTCTTGCAAAACCAGGTACAAAGCAGAAAGGGACGAAGGACTTTTTCTTGTCGTCGATCCAGCCCAACTCGCCCGTGCCTGAATTCAAAATCCAAAGCTTACCGTTAAACAAGCGTGGAGAGTGGGGCATAGAAAGGCCCTCAGCCACTATCTTGTCGTTGGTGACATCGATCACGACACCGCCGTCGTGGCGGCGATCACGCCAGCCATCAACCACATCGCTCTTGCAGATGGCAGAGACATATTTGGGCTTGCCATCCTGCATCGCCAAACCATTCAGGTGACAGCGATCTTCGGGAACGAGGGCTGAGATGAATTTAGGTTTCCAGATGGGCTTGAACGAGAAGGAAAGACTCAACTCGCAGAGGCAGGAATATTTGGTGTTGATGAAAACAACTTTACCATCGTTTTGAACCGCCAATTCGTGAATGTCGACTGCACCAGTCGTTTGAATGTTACGAGGTACATAAACCTTGTCAAAAGATTGATTGGCGACCTGGCCTGGCATCAACATATTCTCGTAACGAAGCAAGTGAGCAAGCGTGCCGAGATAGATGCGTTGGCCGTCACCACAAATGCCCATTGATCTCTCTACAAAGGTCTCGTGAACGGCCAGTTTCTCCGGCGTATCATGGCCGAGCAAATAGAACCGACCGGTCTGATAGGAGGTGAAAGCCAGTGAAGAGTTGTTCTTGGCTAAAAATCCAGCAAAGCCGTTCGAGAAGGAAATTTGCGCTGGATCTAATGCCTGCTGAGCTGGATTGGCGGGCTGCTCAACAGCTTCACTTTCAGGATTGTTTTCCTGTTCAGACATTATTTCACCCTTTAGCGCTTAGACGGAATAGCAATCTAGAAGCTATAGCGCAGCCAGGTACTAATGTCATGAGAATGAGAGTTCGCGCCAAGGGTAGATTGATGCGACAGGCCGAAGACGGCGTTGTCCTTGAAGTCCACTGCAAATGAGCTGCCGAGTGTGAACCATTCGTCGTCGGCGTTGATGCCTTGGACCTTGAAAGCACCTGCGCCAGCTGCTAGGCGGGCGATTGTGTCTGCGGCATCACCAAAATTGCGACCGTATTCCACAAAGGCTTCGCCGCGGGCCTTATCGGACCAGTTGCGACCAAGGGTAAAGCGGGCCGATGCTTCATGCCGCGTCGTTGTAGAACTGCCAACGATCAGGTTTGCTGCTGATCCAGTTTCGCTATAGCCTTCACGCTGAAGACGTTGGAGGGAAGTCCCATTCACCCAAACGGTAGGCTTGTCTTGGCTCGACCGAAGCCTGGCCAAACAATTGGTGACTGCCGTAGTCTGCTTTGGCTGTTTGCCCCAGAATAGGAATGTGACGGCGATGGTCACTCCACTGGTAGGCATAACCGAGCTTGCCGGAGAATTTGTATCCCTGGTAGTTGGCTGCCGCGTAAGTGACAGCACCAAAAGATTGTTGCTCAACCTGTTTAGGGCTGTTGGTCGTCAGTGTTTCTTCACCCCAACCATAGCCGTAAGAAGCAGCGACGCCCAATCGCAACGGCCCGTCTGTGCGATCGCCATCGTCGAAGTTACGATCAAGGCCCATGACGTGGACGGTGGAATTGCTATCGAAGTCGTTGATACGGCTGTTGGTTGTGGAGAAGGCATCCTGGAAGCCAAATGAGAAGGCACTGTTGGACCAGAGCTGCCAATCGGCGTTGGGATGGTTCCACAGCTGCTTAGGCTTTTCCAACAGCGATAGTGAAGCAGGGTTGGCACCATCGTTGCTATCAAGCCAATCTTGAAGGCTGCTCATAAACAAGCGCGCAAAAGTGAAACTTAACTGTTGGCCACCAAAAGAGTCACCTGGTGACAAACTGTCGATCGCTAACAGGAACTCTGCTGTGTTTGTTATCGTGCCGAGACGACTCAAGATCGTCACTGCGTCTGGGTTGCTGCCAACTAGACTAACGACTTGGTTGCAAAGTGCCTTTTGGTTGATGTCGTTGGTAAAACCACAGTTAAAGAAGGCTTGGTTTGCATTCAGGACCCACTTATCTCCATCGACCACTGATTGTGTGAAATCAAACAGGAGAGAGTTGTCTGTGACGCTGCTGCCGGCATTGTTTGTGACTGTTGTTCCCGTTCCAACAACGAAAGTCGCATTGTGCAGCAATCCAGTTGCTGAAGTTACATCAACAATAGTTTGAGAGCCGCTGTCTAATGTGATTGTGCCCGATGTGACAACGCCATTTGTTGCTGCTTGGAGGCCGAAAGTCGTGGAGGATCCAGATTTCATCGCAACATTGCCTGTGACAACAAGGGTGCCGTCATCTGCCAGACTAAGCCCGCCACTGTGATCAAGATTTCCAGTGATCGTTGCCGTCGATCCCGATCCAACAGAAATTTTGGCACCTGCGCTGACCGTTGCGCCGTTAGTCGCGGTCAGGTTTAGACCGTTGGCTAGAACCGTATCGCCGGAGTTAAAGCTAGCAGTCAGAAAGCTCGCCGTCCCACCGACAGTCGCAGTACTACCCGTCACACCAAAGGTCTCGAAGTTCACAACGTTCGAGATATCAACCGTCGACGTAAAAGACGTAAGGGAAAAGGCATCGCCGGTCCCGGTGCCACCATCTAGATTGCTGACCGCGCTGATATCGCCAACGCCGTAGAGATTGAAACTATCGTCGCCGTTATTCAGTGCGACTTTGCCATTAAGTGTGCCTCGAAGATTGACTGTGTCCGCGGCTGTGTTTGCTCGGATGCTTGATGTTTGGATCGCAAAAACAGGGCCAGAAACGGTTGCTGCGGCGATTACATTGACGGTTGCGCCATTCACAGAATGGGTCTGAATGCCGATATCTGCCGTGCTTGCAACACTTGCACTTGTGATGCTTAGTGTTCCAGCGCCTTCATTAACTGCCAAAATGCCTTTGTCGCGGCCGGTGACTGTGCCAGCAACTGTTGAGATTATGACATTTCCAGCGCCATAGTTGATTGCCTCAATTGCGTTGTTGGCGGTACTTGTGACAGCACCACTCGTAATCATTAGATCGCCAGAGCCGTGGTTCTCTGCGTCGATACCTTCTGCTGCTGCGCTGACCAACCCTGCAGTTGTGTTGATGGTCATTGTAGTGCCGCTGGAGGAGTTATAAACTTCAACAGCTTCTGACACCGTGGCGGTGACAGCGGCCGTTGTCACGCTTACTGCGCCGCTACCATCGTTATAGGCGTAAACGCCGTTGTCTTGACCTGATACAGCGCCAGCGACTGTGTTGATGGTTAGCGAACCGCCAGAGCCTGAGTTGTGGCCGTAGACGCCGTCGCCGACACTGCCTGTCACCGCGCCGGTTGTGATCGTAAGGTCGCCGCCGCCGTGGTTATCACCGTAAACACCTAGATGGCCGCTAACGGTGCCAGCCACCGAGTTGATGATTAGACTGCCAGCGCCATAGTCGTTGGCTTCAATCGCCGTATCACCAGTACTTGTGACGCTAGCCGCCGTTATTCTGAGATCACCGCTACCAGAATTTTCGGCATCAATTCCTTCGGTGACGGCCATGATTAGGCCGCGCGTCGTGTCGATCGTCATTGAAGTGCCGTTGGTCGTGTTCACGACTTCAACTGCTTCGTCGTCGGTGGCGTTGACGGCGGCAGTGGTGACAATGGTGGCACCGTTGCCTTCGTTGTAGGCTCGTACCCCTTCACTCTTTCCAGAAACAGTACCCGCACTTGTATTGACAGTTAGCGAGCCGCTGTCACTAAAATTGTGGGCGTAGACGCCATCGCCGACGCTGCCTGTTACAGCACCCGTTGTGACTGAAAGATCGCCGCCACCGTGGTTGTCGCCGTAAACACCGATGGCACCGCTGACGATCCCTAAAGAACTGTTGACCGTTACGCCGAGTGTACCATTGCTATAGGCATAGATGCCATGGCCCGTTGCACCTGTGGCCGTGACGGTGCCTGTTGTGACAGTGAGTAGGCCCGAACCGGCATTCGTTGCGTAGATGCCATTAACGCCGCCTGTCACTGTGCCACCAGTAGAATCGATGGTAACCGCACCGCCGCAATTGCAGCCCGCAGCGTAAATGCCGTCTCCTGCTGTTCCAGTGACTCCAGCTGACGTGACCGAAAGATCGCCGGACCCAGCGTTGAAGGCATCAATGCCATTGTCGCCACCCAGGACAGTGCCTGCGGTGCTATCGATGGATAGGTTCACACCTGCGTTGTAAGCTGCCACTCCATAATTGCCGGTGCCAGTTACCGTTGCAGTCGTAATCGTCAAACTGCCAGTGCCTTCGTGGCTGGCCTGTACACCGGTTTGCCCTGAAGTGACAGCACCTGCCGTTGAATCAATTCGTAAGTTATCTGTTGTTGCGCCACTGTAGGCAGAAACCCCAAGGAAGCCAGCGGCAACACTAACAGCTGCTGTCGTGATTGTGGTATCACCTGTGCCTGAATTATAGGCTGATACTCCAAGCATGTCGCTCGTGACTGTGCCAGCTGTACTGTTGATTGTTAGTCTGTCTCCTGTGGTCGTGCCAGAGATGCCTGTGAAACCGCCGTTGACATTGCTTGTTGTGATAGAGAGGGCACCACTGCCATAGTTATCTGCCGCGATTGCTCGATAATTACTGTTAACGGTACCAGCCAGAGAATTGATTGTTAAGGCATCAGCCGTAGCACCATTCGTGGCGCGAATGCCGTAGCTGTCGGTTCCGGTGACGACAGCGGTTGTTATCGTTGTATCGCCAGTGCCATTGTTGTTGGCGTTAACACCCCTAGCCAAACCGGTTATCGTCCCTGCTGTACTGGTAAGGCTCAGATCGCCTGCACCGCCAGTAACAGTGATGTTGGCTGCAACTCCCGTGTTTGACTGAATTGATCCGTTGTTTGTTAATGTCTGCTGTCCAACTCCAGACATAGTGATCGCATCACCGGCATCGGTGACATCTGCACTGGCATCTACGATGATTGTGAGATCATCAACGCCTGTTGTATCAAGTGCGGTATTGCTGCCTGCGCAGTTTGTCGTTCCGCCGTTGATCGGTGCAGGAGCGCAGAGTGCCAAAGCTTCGTTGGAACCAATGGCTATCAAAGACAAGGAAGCAGCTGCTGTTCCCAACAACAAGGCTCTGCGCTGTCGTAATAAGCCTTTGTGCCATTCGGGCAAAGCAAACCCACGAGCGGAGGTCAAGTTTTGCCCGCAATTTTTGGAGTTGGCCTTCACCATCAGTTCCCCGGTGCCCCTCAACAATCGGATATTAGAAGTCCCTGCATAATAGACCAGTTACCGTCTCTTGAATGTGGCATTTCGATTCGAAAGTGGTTGCGCGCGCCTACAATCGCTCTAATGCTGGTAAGTGTTGCAATTAGGCGACTATCGAGTCGGGATTTGAGCAGAAAACGAGTGTCGAGAAATTGCAGAATTGCAGGTGACTGAAACTAAAGGTACGTCCTAACCAATCAGCCAGATCGGGAAGCCTAGAAATTGCGCCTGGATCAAAGTAGGTGTCTGTGCAAATCGGCGCGAATCGCATTGTTGCTGTCTGACGAGCCCACAGGGTTCACTGCTTTAATAGGTGATTGTTTCTTTTAGTTCCTGGCGTTGGTGCCAATCCCAATAAGAGCTTTTCAATTGCAGAGTTACGGGCCCCGGTGCATCATTGGTAAAAATGCGGTCATTCACCCGGGCGACAGGCGTCACGCCGCCTGCCGTGGTTGCAGTGAAGACTTCTTCGGCCTCTAAAAACTCTTCAGCAGAGATGTCCCGGACAGCAGTTTTCATACCTAATTCTTCCGCGACTTCCAATACAGTGCGCCGTGTGATGCCTTCTAAGGCTCCTTCACGAGGCGTGACGACAACGCCGTCAATGATGCCAAAGACATTAAAGCCAGCGCCTTCTGTAATCCGGCCTTGATGGTCGAGGAGTATGACGGTGTCGAACCCGGCATCCTTGGCCTCAAACAAGCCTTTGGTCAGATCACCCCAGTGGTAGTTCTTGGCGGTGGGATCAACAGAGTCAATCGGGATACGGCGAACTGTTTCCGCGATCTTCAGGTGAGCACCACGAGCCGCGACGTCTTCTGGTATGACGTTGAGCCAAGGGATGCACCAGGCAAAGAAATGGTTCTTGCAATGGCGCGGATCGCGCGAACCAGGAACCTGTGGTGTCCCGCGGCTTGCGACCAAAGCCACGTAGGCGTCAGTCAAGCCTGACTTGGCCACCATTTCATGAAGTATTTGGCGCATGTCGGCCTTGCTCTGTGGTACTTCGAGACGGGTTTTAGCCATAGAGGCTTGGAAACGATCCAAATAGTCGTCCAAACGAAAGAAGGCACCCTGCCAAACCTGAGTCACATCATAAGTGACGTCAGAGCGTGTAAACCCCCAGTCCAAAACAGAAATCTTGGCTTCAGAGATAGGGATAATCTCTCCATCCATCCAGGCGGCGCCTTTAGAGTAGTCCAGATCGTGATTCACAGTGGGTTCCTTAACTTTTTTTCGTTTCTATCACAAAAACGCTATTCTCCTAGTCGCAGAATGGCTTGCGAATGTCGCCCGTCTTCTTTAATCGATTTTCCAAACTTTTCTCTTTTTCCAGGATCCTGTGGATATGAAAACTCACGCTCGTGTTGTTGTTGTTGGCGGCGGTATCGTCGGTGTTGGTTTACTGTGGCATTTAACCTTGGAAGGCTGGACCGACGTGGTTCTGGTCGAGAAGGGTGAACTTTCTTCTGGTTCTACCTGGCACGCGGCAGGTCAAGTACCAAGTTTTTCCTCTTCGC
>CAJQQJ010000162.1 GCA_905480445.1 uncultured Alphaproteobacteria bacterium
AAAACCCAGAAATGGGGCGTGAAACCATGCCAAATTGGCTATATCCAACCCTAAAAGTTGCAAATAACTGATCCTACTGGAAATCCATCGCTAATTCGGTAATGTCAGACGGGAAAATAGGCCTTATACTGAGGTCTCCAAGTAGTGGCACTGGGTCGGCCAGGGTCTCCGGCGATAGAGAATGTCGAAAAGATCGACCTAGAAATTGAGGAAGCGGAACTGACGGAGGCTTTACCCCCTTGTGATTGGATTATTCACTTGGCGCAGTCTTCCAATTACCGTGACTTTCCCAACAGTGCGGAAGACATCTTTAACGTCAACACGAAGTTAGCTTTCAGATTGCTGGAGTTTGCGAGAAAAACCGATGTGAAAAGCTTCACGTTTGCCTCAACAGGAAGTATTTACGGCGGTTTGTCAGAAGGTTGCAAAGAACGAGAATTTGTACAGCCAGCCGATTTTTACTCTTGTTCAAAACTTGCCGCGGAGGTTTTGTCTAAGGCATATATTTCATTTTTTCCTGTTCAAAACCTCAGACTTTTTTTTCCCTATGGGCCTGATCAAACAAATCGTTTGATCCCTTCACTCATCGACAGAATACGAGAAGGTAATCCAGTGACGCTCCAAGGAGACGAAGGAGGCATGTTGTTTTGCCCAACGCATGTGGTTGATATAGCAAAAATTATTGCGACTGCGACTGAGGGATCTTGGAATGATACTTTCAATGTGGCGTCTGATGAACTGCTCTCCATGGAGAATGTAGCGGGAACTATTGCAAAAGAGTTACAGGTTGAATTGGCGATTGTTAGGGAAGAAAATAAAATCCCACCAGTTTTTTCACCTTCGATAGCAAGTTTGAGAGAGAAGCTTCCAGACTTCAATTTCATCGCTTTTGAGCAGGGTGTTAAGGCTTTGGTCGCCTAACTTGACTGGTACTCATAAGCTTTGCTTCCACCAATTGGGTTATCTAGGAAGCAAGAGCGGTTAATGCACCAGCGAGGTAAGTTCTTCGGCAATAGCAAGAGAAGCCGTTAGACCCGGCGATTCAATGCCAAGCAAAGAATAAAACCCGGGAATGCCGTGTTTGTCCGGAGTTGAAATTTCAAAGTCGACTTCGCGATCATCAGGCCATGTGATTTTAGGTCGGATACCGGAATAGTCTGGTAGCAACGCGTTGTTAGGCAAGGCAGGCCAGTAGCGGCGGATGGCCTCATAGAAGCCATCACCTCTAGCAGGGTCAACTTCAAAGTCGAAATTCTCATCCATACCGGACAACCATTCGACGTCGGGACCGAAGCGAGCCTGGCCACCCAAATCTATTGTCAGGTGAGTGCCGAGACCACCGGGAACGGGAGCTGGGTAAATGAGACGAGAGAAGGGAGCTTTGCCGGCGAGCTTGAAATAGTTACCCTTCGCGAAACTCGCTTTGGGTAAAGCGTCGAGGCTTATGCCATCAATCGATTGCGCAAGTGCGGCGGCGTGTAAACCGGTGGCATTAACCACCTGGCGAGTAAGGAAGGATTCCCCGCTAGCCCGAACGAGAATGCCTTTGTCTGTGGCCTCCAGTTTCGATACTCCAGCTTGGCAAGCAACCATACCTCCATGGTTCTCGAGTTCTCCTTGGAGGCAGAACATCAAGTAATGTGAATCGACAATTCCAGTGCTAGGTGACCACAAAGCCGCAGCTGCATTCAATTCTGGCTCAAGGCTTAGGGCTTCTTTCCCACTTAGCAATTCCAAATCTTCAACACCGTTAGCATAGCCACGCCTCCGCATGTCTTCAAGCTTTGCTATTTCATTGTCTTGGGTGGCGACCAGTAGTTTGCCCAGCCTCTTGTGCGGAACGCGGTGCCTGGTGCAAAAATCATAGAGCAGCTCTTTGCCTCGAACACAGACTCTAGCCTTCAGGGAGTTTTCAGCGTAGTAAATTCCCGCGTGGATAACTTCAGAATTGCGCGAGCTGACGCCTTGACCAATGGCCGCTTCCTTTTCCAGAACGAAGACTTCTTGGCCTTGTCGTGCAAGCGCGGTCGCGCAGGCTAAGCCCACGACGCCTGCGCCAAT
The DNA here is from genome assembly GCA_905480445.1 of uncultured Alphaproteobacteria bacterium. Lineage (GTDB taxonomy): Bacteria > Pseudomonadota > Alphaproteobacteria > UBA7985 > CAJQQZ01 > CAJQQZ01. Next base: position 2,062 of record CAJQQJ010000162.1, read on the forward strand.
AACGAGGGTATCGACTTGGTGCACGAGCTACCTTTGACTTCTGACGTAGTCCCCGATCAGGCAGATCTGCTCAAACATAATTCCCATAGCAGCCATGGCTGTCATGTTGTTGGGATTATCTTTGGTGGGCATCATGCAAACGATGTCGGCACCAACAATGTTGAGGCCGCGCATGCCGCGCAGAATTTTGCGGACTTCTGTCATGTAGAAACCGGTGTAGCCACACTCGAGGTTTGACACAGCGGGTGCCACTGATGGATCCAAGCAGTCGAGGTCAAATGTGATGTAAACAGGTGTGTCGCCGAGCTTCTTGCGAATGCGGTCTACGGTCTGTTGGATACCCATGTCATGGTAATCATCCATGGTGATGACGTCATAGCCCATCCTGTGTGATGGCTCGAGCCAATCAAAAGAGCGAATGTCACCACGGATACCGATTTGTACCGACTTCGTTGCATCAACGTTGCCTTGCTGAACGAGGTAGTTCCCCCAGTGTGCAGCGGATTTAACGGCACCTAACCAATGGGGCATTTCAGAAGTATCGACGTGGGCATCGAAGTGGAGCAGGGCAACGGGCTCTCCGCCTGCTATGTTTGTACCTTTGCCCCCCATGGCTTGGACAATGCCGCCCGTGATCGAATGATCGCCGCCCATTGAAACAGGTCTCGTACCAGCGTTGTCAAGTCGTTTAAAATAGTCTGTGATCCGTTGGATCGACGCCTCGTTGTCCATGGCTTCAGGGAAAGGAACATCACCTAAGTCATAGATTTTCAACTCATTCCATGGATCTAAGCGGAAAGGTTCGTGAATGCGCTTGGCAAGCGCTGACATATGACGTAGCGCGCGTGGTCCCAAATGCTGATCTCTTTCCGTCGTGCCGTTGCCAGCGGAATGAGGGACACCAACAAGGCCGATGTCACAGGCAGCTGGATCAGGGTTATGATCACAGCGATAGAAAGTTGGAATACCCCACCAATAGAGGTTCTCCATAAAGATATCGGCGTCTTTAAAGTCTTCTGTACTCATTAGAACTGCTCCTCTTTGAGGGCGGAGGTGGTCTGCCCGCTCGCCATGGTTGTCGCTGCCAGGCTGCCTGTTTTGGGTAATATGTTATCTGCAAAGAATCGCGCAGTGATGCACTGGGCTTCATAGAACGAAAGGTCTCCTTCACCATCCACCAACTTGGCTTTTGCGGCGATGAAACGCTGCGCCATAATCCAGCCACCAACGGTGATTGAGAAAAGCTCCAGATAAGGTGTTGCGCCAGCTCCCGCCGACAAAATGTCTTTTGCACTGGTAGCTAGTAACCACTTTGTTGAAGTTGTTAAGTCATTCAACGAAAGCAGGAGTGCCCGAGAAATTTGCCCGGCGTTGACGTCGTCGTTTTCTTCTAATTGGGTAAGGATAGTGCGCATTTCTTCAATGAAAGCGAAAGCCGTTTCCCCGCCATCTCTGCCAAGTTTTCGGCCCAATAAATCAAGAGCTTGCACGCCATTTGTACCCTCATAGATCGGAAGGATACGGGCATCACGATAATGCTGTCCAGCGCCGGTCTCTTCTATGAAGCCCATGCCGCCATGGATCTGAACACCAAGTGAGGCGATTTCGACACCAAGATCAGTGCACCAGGCTTTGACAAGAGGGGTTAGTAAATCTGCGAGTTTTCCTTGCTGAACGCGATCATCTGGATCTTCGCTTGCCTTGGAAAGATCGACAGCTGCCATGGCCAAATAAGCCATACCACGCATGGCCTCGATTTGCGATTTCATCAGCATGAGGTTACGGCGAACATCTGGGTGCTTAATGATGGTAACCGACTGGGCGGATCGATCCAGCGCATTGCCCTGAACACGATCCTTGGCATAAGTCAGCGCATGTTGGTAAGCGCGTTCAGCAATCGCCAATCCTTGAACACCAACGGAAAGACGAGCGTTGTTCATCATCGTGAACATACAGGCCATACCTTTGTTTTCTTCCCCGATTAGGTATCCGATTGCGCCTTCGTCATCACCGTATGCCATGACGCAAGTCGGTGAACCATGGATGCCAATTTTTTCTTCCAATCCGGCACAGCGAAGATCGTTTCGTTCACCTAGGCTGCCGTCAGGATTGACGAGAAACTTAGGCACAATAAACAATGAAATGCCTTTGCTACCATCGGGGGAACCTGGCGTTCTGGCCAACACAAGATGAATGATGTTCTCGGAGGCTTCGTGTTCGCCCCAGGTGATGAAGATCTTTTGGCCCCTAATTCGATCAGATCCATCAGCTTGTTGCTCAGCCTTAGACTTGAGAGCGCCTACATCGGTTCCCGCGTGCGGCTCAGTTAAATTCATAGTGCCGGACCATTGGCCTGATATGAGGTTGGCCAAATAAATATCTTTTTGCTCTTGGGTGCCGTGAGCATGAATTGCTTCAATAGCGCCCTGCGTCAGTAAGGGGCCAAGCGTCAACGCCATATTAGCGGAATACCACATCTCTTGCAGAGGGACGTTCACCAGCTGAGGGAGGCCTTGACCGCCGTATTCTGGGTCGAAAGGCACTGAATTCCATCCAGCCGCAGAGAAAGCCTTGTAAACGTCAATGAATTCATCGGCGACGCGGACAATGCCGTTTTCCAGCTGACAACCCTTGGCATCTCCGATTTCATTAGTTGGCGCCATAACTTCGTTTGCAAACTTACCGCCCTCTTCCAAGATCGCAGAAACCACATCTTCGGAGGCCTCGGAAAACAGCTCGGTTGAATTCACACGCGTTAGCCCTGCGACCGTTTCCATGACAAAGGACATGTCCTGTAATGGCGGTTGATAATTTGACATAAAACGGAGCCTTGTAAGTAAGAAATACTATCGCCTTGATAGCCTCCAACTCATGCAACCGCAAGATTACCTTTTTGGGAAACAAGCTAAGCTCGCTACATTGCTCGTGCACTTACCGTCGATTGTGGCGAGGTTGTTTTTTTGGGATTATTTACTAGGAGTTAAAAAAAGTTAAAATAGAATTCTATAGCAAGAATAAATCGAAAGATGATTTTGTTCGATTATTCATGGCTCAATTGAACAAAATGTAAGTAAAATGTCCGTGATAAATTTACATATTAGCGAATTATCTAACTCAGATTGCAAATCTTTTCGCTATTTTGGAGTAATTTTCTAGAAAACTCTAATTTTAATCAACTAAAACTGGAAAAACGCTGAAATTACAACGGATTCTATCTTTTTTTAATGGACTTGTAAAAATATTAAGAATGAAATAGACCATTTACAAGTAGAATTTTGCTGCTCCGCCAAGTCAAATTGTTAGGCTGAGATAGTAAAAATTAGGGGTTTTGTTGCGTAACTGCGGTGAGGAACAATAAAGAATGGATTCGTCGCGAAGCCTTTAAAATGAGTAACCGGTAACATATTTCTCGAAGGATCAGTTGAAATGGAAGTCAAGAAAAAGAGAGCCAAGAAAGAAAATCCGATGGCTGCACGCGCCCCGCAAGCGATAGATGCTTATGTGGGTGAGCGAGTAAGGCAACGTCGTACTTTGCTTGGTTTGAGCCAAGAGGCATTAGGCGAAGAGTTGGATTTGTCTTTCCAACAAGTTCAAAAATATGAGCGGGGCACCAACCGTATCAGTGCGAGCCGCTTGTATGAAATTGGTGAAATTCTTGATGTACCTATTTCCTATTTCTTTGAGGAAGCAGGTCAGTATTCTATTAGTTCTGGCAATAACACCCCTGAACAAAAAGCAGCGCTCCAAGCTGGCATTGGCCAGGACCCCTTCACGAAGCGTGAAACGCTTGAGTTGGTCCGGGCCTATTACAAGATTAACGATCCAGCGATCCGTCGCCGTCTTTATGCCCTTGTGAAGACACTGGCCGCTGAAGAAGATTTTGAAGAAGACGAGCTGCTTGCAAGTTAATTCGTCTTTGTTCTGAGTAAACCCAAAAAGGCCTTCTAGTTTTACTAGAAGGCCTTTTTCATTGAGCGAACGAATCGTATCGTAAACCAAAGCTATGTCGAGGGCCGACAATGTTTCTGACTTGGTGGAATGGTCGTTTATCACCGTCTGAAAACCCAGGGGCCAACATCAATATAACGTCGCCTGGTTGGCTGTTAATGATTTTATTGTTCGCCCCGCTTCTGTCCTCGCAAACAGAAAAATTAGCAGCTCCGTCTAAGACAACCAATGCCACTAGATGAGTATAGCGAATGTGATCTCTATGGGGTGACATACCTTCAGAAGCCTGATTATAACGTTGAACTATAAGATCGTTGAACCAGAAATTGAACGGCAAATGCTGCCGCTTGAGCAGCAAATTAGCTTGCTGTACCAACTGTGAGAAGCTGTTGCTGGCTGATCTAAATGGGCTGGTTGTCGAAATATCCATGCATAGCTCAAAGTCCTGGAAAACTTTGTTTTCAGCTTCACCGACAACCGCCGTAGCGCGTCGATAGTTCAGTTCTTCTGTCGCAGTTAACAGAGCCCGACGTTGATTTTCAGACAAAAGCCCTGTTGCTAGTGCTTCTGATTCTTTGAGACGATCAAGAAGATCAGCTAAAAAGGCAGGTGTTGTACTAAATTCGTTCACAGCCCAAAGCGCGTTATCACTCATTTTTTCTCTCTTACACCCTACAAACACCAGTTTTTCGAATCCGGCCCTTTCTTTGCCGTAATTAGATCTATTATAAGAAAAAGGAGCAGCAGCAAAGAACAGACGTTAAACGGGGATTAGGGGAAGCAAGTGGACTGGGATAAACTCAGGATTTTCCATACGGTGGGAGAGGTGGGAAGTTTTACCCACGCTGGTGAAAGCCTGCACCTCAGCCAGTCTGCGGTCAGTCGTCAAATTTCAGCATTGGAAGAAAGTCTCAACACCAGGCTTTTTCACCGCCATGCTCGCGGGTTGATTTTGACTGAGCAAGGTGAATTACTGCACCAAACTGTTAAAGAGGTTTTCGGCAAACTGGCACTCACAGAAACGCGAATAAAAGATTCAAAGGATCGTCCAGCGGGTGATCTCCGCATTACAGCAACAATGACGTTGGGGTCGATGTGGTTGGCGCCCTTGATGGAAAATTTTGCTAAACTGTACCCGCAGATCGAAATTCATATGTTGCTTCAGGATGAAGAGCTGGATCTCTCAATGCGAGAAGCTGATGTTGCAATCAGGTTGTGGCCACCACGCCAGCCGGATCTTATTCAGAGGATGATTTTTCAGGCACATGTCCATATTTATGCCAGCCGCTCTTACATTGAAGAAAATGGTCAACCAGAGGATTTGGCCGATTTGGATAATCACAAGATCATCACCTTTGGCGAAGGCGCGTTAATGCCAATACCATCGTTGAACTGGTTGGTGACTGCTGGGTTAAAGGCTGGTGAGCGTCGCAGGCCTTTTCTGACGATCAACAACGTCTTTGGCATTTTTCAAGCGATGCGGGCTGGCGCTGGTATTGCAATGTTGCCGGATTACATGATTGCGGACCGCCCTGACATAGTCAGAGTGCTTCCTTCAGTGGAGGGGCCGCAAATAGACGCTTACTTTGTTTACCCAGAGGAATTACGATCTTCGAAAAAAATAACCGTCTTCAGGGACTTCTTGCTTGAGCAGATACCGAAGACAAGTTTTTAGCCTCCGTCCGCTGTTTTTCTTCGTTAATGTTCGCGTAACCAAAGAGCTATGCACCAAGTGCATAGCACCAATTCCTAAATGGATCTGGTAGTATGAGTTGGAAGTAACTGAGTTAGGGACATCGACGATGAGAGATCATCGTTCACTCCACTCCAGTCAGTTTTTGAGTTTTGCTCTTGATTGGACGTGAAGCCTCCCTGTTCGACTTAGCCAGGCCTTTGGGCCTGGCTTTTTTTTGTCCAAACTGAAATTTTCCCAAACAAAAAAGGCCCAACCTTTCGATTGGACCTTCCTAAAATTTTGATGTTTAGCGTTTAACTTTAGCTCCAAAGGCGCGAGCCCTTAATGTCTTTGTACAAGTGGGCAACTTGTTCGCCATAGCCGTTGAAAATTTGAGTTGGGATACGCTTGTCAGTACCGATGTCACGCTCTGTGGCTTGGCTCCAGCGTTTATGTGGAATTTCCGGGTTTACGTTGGCCCAAAAACCATATTCAGAGGCATTGATTTCTTCCCAGAACGAGACAGGTTTTTGATCGGTGAAACTGATACGAACAATACCTTTGATAGACTTAAATCCATATTTCCAGGGAAGAGCTAATCTCAAAGGTGCGCCATTTTGCTTTGGAAGCGGCTTGCCATACATTCCTGTCACGACAAAGGGCAGATCGTTGGCGGCTTCTTCGATTGTTACCCCTTCAACGTAAGGCCAGGGATACCAAGTTTGTTTTTGTCCTGTCGCGACCTTTTTATTCTCGAATGTCTCAATGCGAAGGTACTTAGCACTTGAAAGGGGCCTGGCTTTGTTGACCAACCAAGCCAAGGGAAAGCCACTCCAAGGCACGACCATTGACCAAGCCTCGACACAGCGATGACGGTAGATCCGTTCCTCCAAGGGCGCCTCTGCAAGCAAGGCGTCTATGTCGAGGGTCTGTTCTTGTTCGACCATACCATCAAGCACAAGAGTCCATGGACGTATGGGGAGATTTTGGGCTTTGCGCCAAATATTCTTAGAGGAACCGAATTCATAGTAGTTTGTGTAAGTCGTGGATATGTCTTCCGGCGTCATCGTGCGGCCTTCACCGGCTGTAAAGCTAGGGTTGTTTGCAACCGGATAAAGAGTGGCCGATGGATCGCTTTCCTGAGCATGACCCATTTTTGGAAGAAGCTGGCTTGCACCAATTGAGCCGACACCAATTCCCGCTGCCGCTAGAATCTGCCGTCGATTGAGATAGGTTTTCTCAGGTGTGATTTGTGATTCTTTTAGTTCCCAATCTCTAGGGCGTCGGAAAAACATAAGTCGGACCTTTTTGTTACGAAACGGAACGACACCTTAGTCTAGGGCCAGGCGACTGTTGGCGGAAGAGACATCAAGATTGCCTCCGTATTGCCGCCGGTCTTTAGGCCAAAGAGAGTGCCGCGATCATGAAGCAAGTTAAACTCAACATAGCGCCCCCGTCTAATCAACTGATTGTGACGTTCGTCGTCACTCCAGCTCTCGGACATGTGATCGCGGATAATTTCGGGATAGATGGCCGCGAAGGATTTACCCACATCTTGGGTAAAGGAAAGATCTTGCTCCCAATCGCCGCTGTCTAAGTTATCAAAAAAGATGCCGCCAACACCGCGCGCTTCTTCTCTATGTGGCAGATAGAAATAGTCGTCACACCATTTTTTGAATTTCGGGTAGTAGTTTTCGTCATGTGCGTCGCAAGTGGATTTGAGCGCTGAATGAAATTTTTCGGTATCGGGCGCATGGGAAACCATTGGCGTAAGGTCTGCACCGCCACCAAACCAAGATTTTGTTGTGACGATCATTCTAGTGTTCATGTGAACCGCTGGGACCTTAGGCGACTGCATATGGGCGACGAGGCTGATGCCGCTGGCCCAAAAACGGGGGTCTTCAGCGGCGCCTGGTATTCTAGCGCGAAACTCTTCTGAAAATTCGCCGTGGACGGTTGATATGTTAACGCCAACTTTCTCGAATACTCTGCCGCGCATGGTAGACATAACACCGCCGCCGCCGCCGGGGCGCTCCCAACTTTTACGTTCAAAGCGACCGGGCTCATACGCTGGTTTGTTTGAGAGGGACAGCTGCATCGATTCGTCTTCGATTGCTTCGAAGGATGCGCATATCTGATCGCGTAAGTTTTTAAACCAAGCAGTCGCCTTTGCTTTTTTGTCGTTCATATCAGTCATGGATTAACGTCGATACCTCTTGTAAGGGTCATGCGGGGAAACTGTTCGTCTGTCGAAGGGCTTCACTCAGAATAATGCCCGTTGATACTGCGACGTTTAACGAACGGCAATGCACTGACATGGCAATTTTCACTTTGTGATCGCAGTAATCAGAGACCTCGCCAGGAACACCAGAGCTCTCGCGACCCATTAACAGCGTATCAGTCGGTTGGAAGATAAATTCATGGTGCAAGCAACTTGATTTCGTTGTCGCTAACACCAAACGCCGTTCTTCATCTGAATCAATAAAATGCTCCCAACTCGAGTGACGCTTAACATTTGCCGTATTGAGGTAATCCATGCCTGCTCTTTTGAAGCGACGGTCATCGAAAATGAATCCGCAAGGTTCGATAATATCAACGCCGACGTCGAAACAGGCTGCAAGGCGCAGGATTGTGCCGCAGTTTTGTGGAATGTCTGGCTGAAAGAGTGCAATACGCATGAAGTTTGGCATCTGTTAGTGTAACTGGCTGATTGGGGGCGAAAGTGGGGCTATTTTGACGCGGATACGAGGCTTTTGATGGCGGATGCGGCAGTATGTCCCCATGTCAGTAATTGCAGCGAAGGCCCGTCCGTCGTAGCTATCAACCGGAAAAGTTGCGGGTGATTTTTGCCTAAAATTCGCCTAGTCAACGCACAGAAGAATTCGAATTCGTTAACTTATTGAGGGCTTCCTTATGTCTAATACAGGATCAGGCCACGATGAAACAAAGCGCGACTTTTTGATGGTCGCGACGGCTGCCGTTGGGGCAGTCGGCGCTGGACTTACAGTTTGGCCTTTCATCAACAGCCTTAATCCATCCGCTGATGTCTTAGCTTTGGCTTCTATCGAAGTTGATCTCGCTGCCATCGAAGAGGGACAAAGCGTTACTGTCACATGGCGCGGTAAGCCAGTTTTCATTCGTCGTCAAACAGCTGAAGAAATTCAGCAGGCTGAAGCAGTAGACGTTGAAACTTTGCCAGATCCACAGAGTTATGGCGACCGTGTAGAAAAGCCAGGCTGGTTGGTCATGGTCGGTATCTGTACACACCTTGGCTGTGTTCCTGGCGGCCAAAAGGTTACCGATAAAAAAGGTGATTTTGGTGGTTGGTACTGTCCTTGTCACGGTTCACATTACGACACGGCAGGCCGCATCCGCAAAGGTCCAGCTCCTAAGAATTTGGAAGTTCCTCATTATAGCTTCCTTTCCGACAACCTAATAAAGATTGGGTAAGGGCTAGTATTATGAGTTCACATCAATTTAAAAATCCTTTGGCGAACTGGGTTGAGAAACGACTTCCTGTTCTTTCTCCTCTTCACCACACCCTTTTTGAGCATCCGTTCCCGCGAAACCTGAATTTCATGTGGAATTTTGGCTCACTTGCTGGCTTCTGCCTCGTCATCATGATTGTGACAGGTATTGTTTTAGCGATGCAGTACACACCAAACACAGCAGAAGCTTTCGGATCAGTTGAACGCATCATGCGTGATGTTAATTCCGGTTGGCTGATGCGTTACCTTCACATGAATGGGGCGTCATTCTTCTTTATCGTGGTCTATATCCACATGTTCCGCGGGCTTTATTACGGTTCCTACAAGGCGCCACGTGAGCTTCTTTGGATCATTGGTGTTGTTATTCTGCTGCTTATGATGGCAACAGGTTTCTTAGGCTACACATTGCCTTGGGGACAGATGTCGTTCTGGGGAGCAACTGTGATTACGAACCTCTTCTCAGCCATTCCAGGTGTTGGCGATGCCATTGTAACTTGGCTGTGGGGCGGTTTCTCCGTCGACAACCCAACACTAAACCGTTTCTTTGTGCTGCATTTTTTGTTGCCATTTGTGATCTTGGGCGTCGTTATCCTGCATATTCTGGCGCTTCACACATCAGTTTCAAACAATCCGCTTGGTATTGATATCAAAGGGCCACAGGACACAATTTCCTTCCACCCTTACTTCACAATCAAAGATACGCTTGGTGTTTGTGTCTTCTTGCTCATCCTCTCAGCATTCGTCTTCTTTCTGCCAAACGATATGGGCCACCCTGATAACTACATTCCGGCTGACCCTCTTGTGACACCAGCGCATATTGTTCCTGAATAGTACTTCCTACCTTTCTATGCGATCCTGCGCTCAATCCCAGACAAGCTAATGGGTGTGATCGCAATGTTTGCAGCGATTGGTGTTCTCTTTATCTTGCCTTGGCTGGATCGTTCACCAGTTCGTTCAGCTCGTTTCCGCCCAACTTTCCGCGTAATGTTCTGGGCCTTCCTAGTCATTTGCTACATCCTTGGAACAGTCGGTGCACAGGCGCCTGATAACGTCTATGTTTTTGTCGTTCCATATTTGTTTAGTTTTGAAATCTCCTCTTGGATGACTGTACTAACTGTTGGCCAGATCACTACTGCACTTTACTTCCTCTTCTTCTTGTCATTGCCGATATTGCCTCTCTTTGAGAAAACGAAACCTTTGCCGGCTTCTATTTCTGAGGCAGTTCTCAGCAAGTCAGAGAAATGATCGGAGGAATCAGGGATATGTTTAAAATGAATAAGACTTTTAAACTCGTTACCGCTGCTTTTGCTGCGATGGTCGTGAGCACTTCTGCCGCTTTCGCCGCTGGGGATCTTGTGAAAGCTCCAAAACAAGATTGGTCTTTCAATGGTCCTTTCGGTGTCTTTGACAGAGCTTCTCAACAAAGAGGCTTTCAGGTTTTCCAGGAGGTTTGCGCTTCCTGTCATTCTCTCGATTACATCGCGTTTCGTAATCTCACAGACATAGGGTTTTCAGCGGATGAAGCCAAAGCTGTCGCTGCTGAATACGAAGTTCCTTCAGAACCAAACGATGAGGGCGAAATTGTTGATAGAGCAGCAAAACCTTCTGATTTTTGGCCTTCTCCTTATGCCAATGCAAAGGAAGCTGCTGCAGTAAACAACGGAAAGGCACCACCTGATCTGTCATTGATGGCGAAAGCGCGTGTCGGTGGTCCTGACTATATTTACGCATTGTTAACAGGTTATGAGGACCATGAAGGTACCCCTGAAAACTTGCATTACAACAAGTACTATCCAGGCCATTACATCGCGATGGCGGCTCCACTGTCAGACGGCGCTGTTGACTATGTTGATGGCACGCCGAACACAGTAGAACAAATGGCAAAAGACGTTTCACATTTCTTGATGTGGACTGCTGAACCGAAACTCGAAGATCGTAAGACACTCGGTGTTAGAGTTATGTTGTTCTTACTTGTCCTAACTTTCATTTCGTTCCTTGCGTACCGCAGAGTGTCCAAGAAAGTTCTAGGCCACTAGGTTTGAGACGACTGAAACGAAGAAGGGCGGGCCAATTTGACCCGCCCTTCTTGTTTTTGGGGCTCTGTTATTAGACCGATCTAGATCTTTTTCACCCACTTAACCTTGCCACTCCAAGCGTTGGCTTTGACACGGACTCTTTTGATTTTGTGGCCCTTTTTGAAAACCAAAGTGAATTTCTTGTATTTGAAACCACCGCGTGAAAAGTTTTCGGCTCTTACGAAACGACCAAGTCTAGCGTAACGGTTCTTTGCTACTCGTACCGCCTTTCGGACTTTTCCATTGCCGTATTTGTGGCCGCCTTGGTTGATAACAGGGGGCTTCGGGTAAGTGGTTGGATAATTGTAGCTGTTTCCGCCGTAGGACTGATCAAATGGATCATTGTAGGTAGGGTATGGCTCTTGCCAAGGCTGGTTGTAGATTGGTTGCTGAACCACTTGCTGATGACTGTGTTGCTTTCTATGACAGCTGCCACCGTTTTGGCGAATGTAGCGTGCCTGCTTTTTACCAAAGACCCCAGGGATACGTTCTCCATAGTGGCTAAAGCATTTGAACTGCTTACCATTTTGATGAGCTTCGGCTTGCTGGGTTGGCAAAGAAGTGAAAGTAATTGCTGATATCAACGCGAAACCAGCGATTGCGATTTTGTGGAAGGGGGAGGTTTTCTTTTGCATTGTGCTGTTCCTTTTAGGCTGTTCATCTTGAGAGCTTGTCTCTCTCGTTGATGTTGTTTTAGCAGCCTGGCCTGAACCCAAACTGAACCTTTTCTGAACAGTTTCTGAACGAGGTCTTTTTCTACGGGAGCACTTGTCCTATGCTTTGATAAGAAATGATGGAGCTGTCATGATGCGATTACTTTTTGTTTTCCTATTCTCTACATTAGCCGTTCTTGCCCAGGCGTCGGACTTGGTCTTGCTGAACGGAAAGATCTACACGGTCGACCGAGCCAACCCTTGGGCAGAAGCGATCGTTATTGAGGATGACAAATTGGTCTATGTCGGTAACGGAGAAGGCGCAGAAAAATTCATTCTTCCCGATAGTGAAGTGATCGACCTTCAAGAAGCCTTTGTGATGCCAGGCATTCATGATGTGCATACTCATCCGCTAGAAGCTTTCGACGGGGCTGAAGGCGAGTGCATTCTGAGAGATGGCCAATCAGCTGAAGCCCATATAAGAAAAATCGAAAAATGCGCACAGCAACAAGCTGAAAGGCCTTGGGTCACGGCTTGGGGCTTTTACATTGAAGATATCTTGCACTCAAAACCTAGTCCTAGAGCTCTGCTAGACAGAGCAATTCCGGACAGACCGGTTGTGATCATGGAACTCACGTCCCATGCGATGTGGGTTAACTCAAAGGCCTTGGAAGCCGTTGGCATTACTACTGAGACCCCAAACCCTCCCGGCGGCGTTATCGTTAAGGACAGGCAAGGCCAGCCGAACGGCATTCTTCTAGATAATGCAGGCAATCTTATCCGGGAATATGTAACTGAGCCAACACCTGAAAATTTGGAGCTGACTTATCAGGGGCTTCAAGAGGCTCTTTTTGAGCTCTCTAGAAACGGAATTACCTCCATCAGCGATGCAAGAGTCTATTGGACACGCAAACATCACGAGGTCTGGCAGAGGGCGGATCGGGAAGG
>CAJQQJ010000163.1 GCA_905480445.1 uncultured Alphaproteobacteria bacterium
GTGAGAACGCGCATTTACCAATTCGGAAGCGGGAGAGGGCAATGCAGAAGTTTCGAAGGCCATCAACGCTTTAGAAGTTCGCATCTGTATATGGTTCAATTTACAATCATTTCAACCACGAACGACACCTTGAAAAACGAAAAGTATACAAAGAAAAACGTGCGGTTGCTCTAAAAGAATGGCTTCAGGTTTGCGCTGTCTAGAACTGCGCGGCCGTGGTACTCTTTGGCAAGTGTGAGTTAGTCTGACAACACCCTCAAATCCGCAAACATACGTTTCAAACGCCGGTTCTCTTCAGCCATCGACTTCATTTCAGAAATCATAGAGGCATCCAGCCCGCCATATTTGGCACGCCATTTGTAGAACGAGGCGCTGCTCATACCATGCCCACGACAAAGCTCCGAAACGGCAACACCGTTCTCAGCTTGCTTCAAAATCGACATGATCCGGGACCCAGTAAATCGGGACTTCTTCATTCAAAATTCTCCTCAGAGTTAATACCGGGGAAATTCTACTATTGAACACCATCATTTTTAGGGGGGATTACCACCCCAACTAGTACAATTTGCTCGATAGTTGTTCTGAATACATAACGGCGCCATTTTCGTTGACGTGATGCATGTCGAAAAATAAGTGCTTTTCGGCATGAGGGAAACTGTCGCGTTGAGAGTAGTCAATAAATTCAAAGCCAAATGAGGCTACCCTTTCATCCAGAAAGGTACTCAACATTTCATGGGCTTCGGGGTTTTCATCATAGGTTCTTTGAAATTCTGGCGGACGAACCACAACTAGACGCACTCCAGCCCGACTGCAAATCTCAAGGATCTGTTCGAATTTTTTGTCTTGGGCAGGGCTAATCACTGTTGGTCTTAGATAGCCTGGCCAAGCAGAATTAATAAGGCCGTTTGTCTCTACGTAGCCTCGCTCATCAAGCGACGTGCCTTTGAACGAAGAAAATCGCTCGCCATCTTCAAGCATGGCGTGCCAAGCTTCAGTTGGGGGTATCAAATTTCCATTAACCACTGACCGCAACCAATAGAAGAAGACGTCACGGTTTCGAAAACTTGCGAATTGCCAAAGAATATGCTTGCCTCGGCCATGTTGGTCGACAACAGATCGGTCTCGGAACGGAAGTGAAAAAGCCCAGCTATCAATTTGATAGATAATCGTATTGGTGAGTCTCGCTTCAATAATTTCCTCAATGACGTCGTGCATAATGTTAAGTGGCGCATAGCCTAGCTGTCCAGCATTGTAAGTTCGAAGCTCTCCTTGCGTTTCTATGATGTGAGGGTCAATCCCCATCATTGTCGTGGAACTGCCAACAAAGACTGCATCATATTTTTCGCCGGAAAGAAGCCAATTTTCATATTGCTGCTTTTTTTCCATGCGTAAAGGTTCGAGCCGTTCCCAAAATGGCGTGAACAAAGAGGCTGTCAACTCGACAAAGATCAGAATGGCTACAAGGAAAAAAGCAGTTACCACGTTGGTCTTCGATGTGTTCGTCGCTGCACCCATTTCTAGAACCTAAAGTAAATGAAACGTGTTTCTGTCCCGGAACCGAAAAGAAAAAGGGCCACGACACAGGCTGAATAAAGAGCGATTCTGACAGGATATGATGAGATTGTAAAATCCAGAATGTGCTCTTTCTTGCGCGTTAGAAAATCCCAGGTTAAAAAGCTGATAGCAATTAAAATTGCGGACCAATGGGCGATGATTAAATGGTTCTGCAAATTTGAGTAAGTTGACCACGAAATTAGACGACCGAGTATTTGGGTAGCATCAGCAATACTCTCTGATCGGAAAAGGATCCAACCAATCAGAACAAAGATCTGTGTCAGTGCAACACACAACACGGTCGGAAGAATGACTGCACCGTGACGCAAGCTCCGGGCCAATATTCTGAGAAGACGCAGTGTGATCAACCCTAGTCCATGGTAGAGGCCCCACAGGATGAAAGTCCAGTTGGCACCGTGCCACAGTCCAGAAAGGGAAAAAACGAGGCCGATTGCCAGGCATGTGCGCACCATACCTTTCTTTGAGCCGCCAAGAGGGATGTAAATATAATCCCGGAAAAAAGTTGACAAGGATATGTGCCATCTTCGCCAGAATTCATCGAGGCTCTTCGAGAAATATGGGGTCGCAAAGTTTCGCATTAAATCAATGCCCATGAATTTTGCTGTGCCGATCGCTATCAACGAATACCCGGCGAAATCACAGTAAATCTGTACGCCAAACATGGCTGTCGCAACGGCCAAGGGTAGAGCAAGGTAGCTTTCCGGAGTATTATAGACCACGTCCACAAACGGGGCCATGTTGTCTGCAACCACAATTTTTAGGATAAGACCTGCTAGGATCTGTCTTGCGCCTGCTGCCACCATTTCGGGCGAACGTCGGCCAAGGTTGTGCAGCTGCGGCAACAAGGATTTAGCTCGTTCTATGGGGCCGGCAACCAATTGTGGAAAAAAGGAAACGTACAACAGATAGGTAACGAAGTTCCCTTCGGGTTTTGTTGTACGTCGATAAACATCGATCAGATAGCCTAAACTCTGAAAAGTGTAGAAGCTAATACCTGCTGGCAAGATAAAAACGAAATACGGACTCCAGCCACCCTTTTCTGTCAGGTCTGATATGATGCCCAAAAAAAACAGAGCATATTTGAAGTAAAATAGAACCCCAAGGCTGATGACAGTACCTGTGGCCAACCACAGCTTTCTGGCCCGTTCTGTAACGGCTTTTGATAGTGCCAATGCGCATAAGAAATCAGTGGAAGTGGTAAAAAAAAGCAGTAGACAGAAAAACGGATCCGCCCAACCATAAAATAGATAGCTGGTGGCGACCAACATCAATCGGCAAGCGTTTCTGTATTGGCTAAGGAAGTAGAATGCAGCC
>CAJQQJ010000164.1 GCA_905480445.1 uncultured Alphaproteobacteria bacterium
TGTGGTCGTGCTTGTCGAAAGGCTCATCGGCGTTATTCTCATGAATAAGCATCCGGCCAGACATGCCCAAATGTAAGATGATGGATTGGTCAGAAGTCAACCGCATGACTATGTATTTGGCCTTTCGCTCTACTGCTTCCACTGTTTGCCCGGTTAGTCGCTCTTCCCAGTCAGCTGGTATTGGAAATCTCAGGTCGTCACGCCGCTTAAATGCACGTGAAAGCTTTCGTCCCTCAAGAAAGGGTCTAAGGCCTCGACAAACCGTTTCAACCTCGGGCAATTCAGGCATAAAGAATGCGGCTCCTTTTCACGATTCAAAACTGGCAATCACCAGATCAAATGACTATGTTTCAGGCAAACTAAACTAGTCCCTTTGACAAGCAAGACAAACCAGGCATTCAAACTGATGGAAAAAACCCATTTCGGTTTTCAAGAAGTAGATCAACAAGCCAAAGCTGGGCTTGTGCAGGGCGTTTTCACGTCGGTGGCTGGCAAGTATGATGTTATGAACGACTTGATGTCTGGCGGCATTCATCGCCTTTGGAAAGAGTCGATGATTGATTGGCTTTTGCCACGCCAGGGCCAGCAGTTTTTGGACGTTGCCGGAGGAACTGGTGATATCGCCTTTAAAATAGCCGAGCGTCTGAGCAGACGAGACCCAGTTGAGGGACAGCCGTCCTCGATCTATGTTTGCGACCTGACGGCATCCATGTTGGAAGAAGGTGCTAAAAGAGCGGAGAGTGGCAAATTCCTACCCTACCGTGACCAGCTTAATTGGATCTGCGGTAATGCCCAGGACCTGCCTTTGCCAGACAAGTCAGTTGATTGCTACACTATCGCTTTTGGACTTCGAAACGTCACTGAACCTTTGGAAGCACTCAAGGACGCTTACCGTGTTTTAAAACCGGGTGGGCGTATCCTCTGTCTTGAATTCAGTCATGTCGTCCTCCCCATTTTGGACAAGATCTACGACAACTATTCCTTCCATGTTTTGCCTCACATCGGCGGCTTGGTGGCAAACGACAAGGCATCCTATCAATATCTGGTTGAGTCGATCCGTCAGTTCCCAAAACAAGAAAAACTTGCAGACATGTACCGTGAAGCAGGCTTTGGTCAGGTCTCCTACCGCAACCTTTCCGGTGGCATCGCTGCCATCCACTCCGGCTGGCGGCTTTAGTACAGCCACGTGAAGAGCTTCATCTACATCTTCAAACTCGTTAAGCTCTTCTTGCTGTTTTCAAAGCATGATGCTTTCGAGGCCTTTCTGCCAATTGCACGCGGCAATCCAGACCTTGAAATGAAGATCCGCCATCTCAGGCTCTTTGCAAAAAAGAAACAAACAAAGCGTCCAGGCCAAAGATTGGCAGAGGCATTAGAAGCACTAGGGCCACCTTACATTAAATTTGGCCAATTACTCTCGACCCGTGCCGACTTGATGGGAGAACAAGGCGCACTTGATCTTTCAGTTCTGCAAGATCAGCTAGCACCCTTCGATGCGTCCGTGGTTGTGGAGACCATTTCAGAGGCTTTTGACAAACCCTTGGAGCAGCTTTTTCCTGAATTCGACATGAAGCCTGTCTCCGCCGCCTCTATCGCCCAGGTCCATTTCGCCAAGACCCATGAGGGTGATGACGTTGCTGTCAAAATTCTTCGGCCTAACATTAAAGCCATATTTGAACGAGAACTCGACTTTCTGTCTTGGCTGACCAAAATTGCAGAAGTCTTCAGTCCTGTGCTGCGCCGGGTTAGATTGCCCGCTGTTATCGGTCTATATCGAGCACAACTCTCTATCGAGCTGGATTTGCGACTAGAGGCATCACAGGCTGACGAATTCAAGGCCAACTTCAAAGACCGTAGTGATTTCTTTGTACCTGCAATTTTCTGGCCACTCACTGCCCAATCCGTGATGACTATTGAACGGCTAGACGCGACCTCGATCGACGACAAAGAAGGCCTGCTTGCGCAGGGCTCTGATCTCGAAGATGTGCTGACGAGAGCCGCCGAAACCTTCTTCATGCAGATTTTTGAGCACGGTTTCTTTCACGGAGACCAGCACGCAGGCAATATGTTTGTTACCAAAGATGGCTCTATCGCCTTTGTCGACTTCGGCATTATGGGCCGTATGGATTGGCAATCTCGTTGCTTTTTGGCCGACATCATGGCTGGTCTTGTACGACGTGATTACAGCGCAATCGCCAAAACCTACGCAGAAGCGGGTTTCCTGCCGACTAGTCATCACAATGAAACCTTCGCGATGGCGTTGAGATCAGTCTGCGAACCGATCATCGACAAGCCGCTGAAGGAAGTTTCATTCGCCAAACTACTCGGGCAGCTATTGGAAATGGGACGTACATTCGACCTGACTGTTCAACCAGAGCTCTACGTTTTGCAAAAGAACATGGTAATGGCAGAGGGTATTGCCCGCACATTGGCGCCAGAGATGAACATTTGGACCTTCGCGCAGCCGCTGGTCGAGGACTGGGTAGTTCGCAACAGAAACCCTCTCGTTCAAGTCAAGGAAACTCTTTCAGTTTACGCCGCTGCCGCTGGTAAGATGCCAAAGATCATTGATTCAGCGGAAAAGACACTGGCTGAAATGGAAAAGCAACGTGCCAAGACTCGCAGTTGGTGGATTCCTCTTCTTATTGCCGCTGGTTTTGGTGCAGGAATTCTGCTTACATCTCTTACATTGAGCTAACTCATTTCCTATCTGGTCCATATGAACCAATCACAACGCCTTCTCTTGATCATTTCCGGTGGCATCGCAGCCTACAAATGCCTTGAGCTTATTCGACGGCTGCAAGATCACGGCGTATCAACACGTGTCATCCTGACGAAGTCCGGAAGCGAATTTGTGACCCCCTTGTCGATTTCTGCGCTTTCCGGAGAGAAAGTCTACCAGGATCTTTTTGATCTGACGGACGAACAAGAAATGGGGCATATTCGGCTTTCTCGCGAAGCCGACTTAGTTTTAGTCGCTCCTGCAACCGCTGACATCCTTGCTAAGATGGCAGCTGGTTTGGCCAATGACCTCGCAACCACGGCTCTCCTGGCAACAGATAAGCCGGTTATGGTGGCTCCGGCCATGAACCCGATGATGTGGCAGCACCCAGCAACACAGGCCAACATGGAAACATTGAAAAGCCGAGGAATTGCAGTCATTGGCCCAGAGGCTGGGGACATGGCATGTGGCGAGCAGGGCTCAGGCCGACTGGTAGAGCCTGCAGATCTTGTTCAAGCTGTTCTATCGCGTCTTCAACAAGCTCAAACTTTGGCAGGTAAGAAGGTCTTGGTGACGGCAGGACCGACTATCGAACCCATTGATCCTGTCCGCTACATCTCCAACCATTCATCCGGTAAGCAAGGCTACGCCATAGCCACAGCTCTTGCAGCGGCTGGGGCTGATGTGACTTTGGTCTCAGGACCGACCAAACTAGCGCCGCCTCAGGGCGTGAATTTTGTTTCGGTTCAAACAGCAGATGAAATGCTGTCCGCCAGCAAAGCTGCCCTGCCAGTCGACATCGCCGTTTTTGCAGCCGCTGTTGCCGATTACAAAGTCTCAAACGCAGCGTCACAAAAAATTAAAAAGAAAGATGGGAAAACACCAAAACTAGAGTTCGAGGCCAACCCAGACATTCTGGCCACCATTGCTAGCAAGAAAGAGTCTCGCCCCGATCTGGTCATCGGCTTTGCCGCCGAAACGGAAAACCTCCTTGAGAATGCTCAATCCAAACTCATCAAAAAAGGCTGTGATTGGGTGCTTGCCAATGATGTTGCAGAAGAAACTGGCACCTTCGGCGGCGATGCCAGCGAAGTCCATCTTGTAAGAAGTGATGGCTCCGAATCCTGGCGACACCAATGCAAACAAGCAACAGCTCACCAGTTAGCAGCTGCCATAGCTGAAGAACTGAAAGGACGTTAACATGCAGGTCAAAGTCGTGGTTCTTGCGCATGGGAAAGACCTGGACCTCCCGACCTATGAGACAACCGGCAGCGCGGGCATGGATCTGC
>CAJQQJ010000165.1 GCA_905480445.1 uncultured Alphaproteobacteria bacterium
AACCATGCCAAATTGGCTATATCCAACCCTAAAAGTTGCAAATAACTGATCCTACTGGAAATCCATCGCTAATTCGGTAATGTCAGACGGGAAAATAGGCCTTATACTGAGGTCTCCAAATTAGACTTAATAAGTGCTCAATAGAGGATTAAATAAGTCCGCTTATCGCATAGTTTTCTAATCGGGATAAATCTTGATGCCTAATCGCTTTGTTTCAGCCGCCTTTTTAGGCAGCCTTTGCGTCTTCATTTCCTTGTTGGCCACCGCGCAAGCGAAAGAAGTAAATGTCTATTCTTTCAGGCAAGAGTTTCTCGTGGCACCAATTGTGGAAGCCTTCACGGCTGAAACAGGGATTGAAGTGAACATCGTCTTTGCCAAGAAAGGCCTAATAAACCGTCTAGAAGCCGAAGGTGACAACAGCCCCGCTGATTTGTTGCTGACTTCTGATTTCTCAAAACTTCAGCAAGCCAAAAACAAAGGGCTGACCCAACCTGTTTCCAGCGATGTACTCAATGCAAACATTCCGTCAAATCTCAGAGATGAAGACGGTCATTGGTACGCTTTGACTAAGAGAGTACGAGCAATCTATGCTTCTAAAGACCGGGTGAAAGAAGGTGAGATTACTTCTTACGAAGAACTAGCTTACGAGGCCTGGTATGGACGTATTTGCACCCGCTCAGGCAAGCATCCCTACAACTTGGCTCTCGTCGCCTCCATGATCGCTCACTATGGTGCAGCAGACGCCGAAGCCTGGATGGCAGGCATCAAAACCAACTTGGCCCGTAAACCAGCAGGCAATGATCGCGCCCAAGTCAAAGGCATCTTTTCGGGCGAATGCGACCTTTCTCTTGGTAATTCCTACTACCTCGGGAAAATGTTGGCCAAAGAAGACCAAAAGGCCTGGGCAGATTCCGTGCGGATCATTTTCCCGAACCAAGAAGACCGCGGAGCCCACGTCAACATCTCTGGTGTTACGATGACAGCCGCTGCAAAAAACAAAGCAGAAGCGCTGGCATTCATGGAATTTTTGTCAGGTGACGTTGCCCAGAAGATCTATGCTGAAGTCAACTATGAGTACCCTGTTAAAGTTGGTGTAGCACCATCAGAGCTTGTCGCCTCCTGGGGTGAGTTCAAGTCTGATGCACTGAATCTCTCCGAAATAGCAGACTTGATCCCAGCAGCTTCAGATCTGGTTGACCGCGTTGCCTACGATTTTTAGATCAGGCTTAAAAGCCTGACCCAATTCGGGCTTCTTTACCCTCTGTTTCATCTCTATACTTCTATCAGGAGTTTAGAGATGAAACGCGTAATGATAACTGGCGGCCCTGGATCTGGTAAATCTACCCTTGCCATTAAATTGGCAGACAAATCCGGGCTTCCGCTCTATCACATGGATCATATTCACTATCGTCCGGGTTGGGATCCTCGCTCGAATGAGGAAAAGGACATCCTCACCCATGAAATTCACATGAAAGACCAGCGCCGACAACATCCGTCGCCATTTAGCGGAAGCACGAGCAGATCTAACAATCCATCACTTTACTTCTAGCAGGCAAGTAGATGCTTATTTGAAAAACGTCTGAAATTAGGAAGGGCGGCGTGCGCGCAGGGCCGTGGTTAGCGTGCCATCATCCAGGTAATCAAGCTCGCCTCCGATAGGGACACCATGCGCTAGGCGACTAACGACAAGACCAAAGGGCTCAAGACGATCCGTGACATAGTGGGCGGTTGTTTGACCATCGACCGTCGCGCCAAGAGCCAGGATTACTTCTTTCGGCCTTATTTGATCAACACGACCCATCAGAGAATCAATGTTGAGCTGATCTGGTCCAACTCCGTCCAATGCCGACAGCGTACCACCCAAAACGTGGTAGCGCCCAGTGAAAGCTCTTGTACGCTCTAGCGCCCAAAGGTCCGCTATATCCGCCACAACACAAAAAATCGAGTTGTCTCTTCTTGGATCTGTACAAAGATCACAGGGAGATTGCGTGTCGAAATTCCCACATGAGGTACATTGTTTGAGGCTGTTGGCCGCTGATTCCATTGCCTGGGCCAACGGCAACATAAGGGCTTCGCGCTTCTTAATGAGCTCAAGCGCCACCCGGCGTGCTGACCTGGGGCCAAGCCCCGGCAAACGCGCCAACATTTGGATTAAGCGTTCAAGATCAGATAGCACTGAGAGCGCTTAGAACGGCAGCTTAAAACCAGGAGGCAAAGGCAATCCGCCAGTAATGTCACCCATTTTTTCTTGGGCAGCCGCTTCGGATTTATCCTTGGCATCGTTAATCGCAGCAACAATCAAATCTTCCATCATTTCTGTATCGTCAGGGGTGACGATTGCAGGATCGATGGAAAGTCTTCTAAGTCTGCCTTTGCCAGAAATAACAGCTTTCACCATGCCGCCGCCGGACTCGCCAGACACTTCAAGCTCTTCAAGTTCCTGCTGCATTTCCTGCATTTTACCCTGCATGGCCTGGGCTTGCTTCATCATTTGCGTGATGTTCTTCATGGCTTCTTAGTCCTCAGTTTTGTCGGTCTCAGCCTCTGACGAAAGCTGGCGTGGGATTTTTCTGACTTCTGCGATTTTTGAGCCAGGGAAGGTCTCCATGGCGGCTCGGATGAACGGATGCTGTAGTACGGCCTGACGTTTAGCCTCAACGGCAGCCGCGCTCTGTTCATGAAGGGTCGGTTGCCCCGTCTCATCAGAACTTGCAACCATCCAAGTTTGACCCGTAAGATCTTTCAATGAGGCAGACAATTGAGCAATCAAGTTGCGCGGAGCCCCCAGCGCAAGTCGCACTGATAAGGTGTTCTTACCGAAATGCACCAAGTGGATATCTCGGCGTAAGTGATCCGCAACAATGACTTCACGCTCGCGATCGAATAAAGCGACCAGTTCTTCAAAAGACGCTAAGGCCACCCCTGCGTTTTGAGCGGTCTGTGGTTCGACAACTGGCGCCGGATCAGGGTTTGCCACCAGGCGCATTGTGTTGCCCTGTTGGCTTTCTTGCCATTGACCACTTTGACCAACAGCTGATGTCATTTGGTTTGACCCTTGCGACCCACCACCGTTCCCCTGAGGGGCAGATGAGGGTGCAGATGACGCTCCACTAGGCGCGCCAGACTGGAGCTGTTTGATGAGATCTTCTGGCGACGGCAACGTAGAAGCATGAGCCAGACGAATTAAAAGCATCTCTGCTGCTTGTTCAGGATTAGGAGCGGTCTGGACCTCAACGATACCCTTCAGCAACAGCTGCCAACAGCGAGCGAGATCTTGAAGCGAAAGTTTCTTGGCAAAAGCCCCACCACGCGTTTTTTCGGCCTCAGCAAGACCCGGCTCATCAATGATAGAGGGCGTGATTTTCGCGCGGGTTACCCAATGTGTCAGATCGGCCAGATCGCGCAGGATGAGCAATGGATCACCGCCCAACTCAAACATTTTGTCAGAAAGGTTCAGTGCAGCGGCTACTTCACCAGAAAGCAGCGCTTCGAAAAGATCAAATAGCGTCTCGCGATCAGACAGCCCGAGCATGGACTGGATCAGCTCAACATCGACCTTTCCGGTCGTCAACGAGAAAGCTTGATCTAAAACAGAAAGGCCATCGCGGGCTGAACCATCGGCTGCACGGGCGATGATTGCCAGCGCGTCATCTTCAACTTCGATGCCTTCTTTCTCAGCTATCGAAGCGAAATGGGTTTGCAACATTGCAGTCGTGTAACGGCGCAAGTCAAAGCGCTGGCATCTTGAAAGAACCGT
The DNA here is from genome assembly GCA_905480445.1 of uncultured Alphaproteobacteria bacterium. GTDB lineage: Bacteria > Pseudomonadota > Alphaproteobacteria > UBA7985 > CAJQQZ01 > CAJQQZ01. The sequence continues at coordinate 3,758 of CAJQQJ010000165.1, forward strand.
CACCGGTACTTTGCGAATTTCTGTCGTCGCCATGACGAACTTCACATGTTCAGGCGGTTCCTCAAGCGTCTTCAACAAAGCGTTGAAAGCATTCTTGGAGAGCATGTGGACTTCATCGATGATATAGACTTTGTAGCGCCCAGCAACTGGCTTATAGCGAACGCCATCGATTAGCTCACGAATGTCATCGACACCAGTACGGCTAGCAGCATCCATCTCCATAACGTCGACGTGGCGGTCTTCTGCTATGGCCGCGCACTGCTCACAAACTCCGCAAGGATCGACAGCCGGGCTGGTTCCCTGCCCGTCTTCGCCGACACAGTTCAAAGCCTTAGCTATAATCCGCGCCGTGGTTGTTTTGCCGACACCACGTACGCCCGTTAAAACGTAGGCATGGGCTAGGCGGTTTGACCGAATGGCATTTTGAAGAGTTTGGATTAGGGCCTCTTGACCCTTAAGCGACTTGAAGTCAGTCGGCCGATATTTACGCGCCAGAACCTGGTGTTTAGATTCGCTGTTGAGCGCGTTTAAATTTTCTTCTGAATCGGCCATGGACTACTTTGTGGCTGGTAAAGTGAGGAATTGACATCTGACCCACACGAACTCGTTACGGCTGCTTCCTTCCGGACCTGACCGGGTTGGCG
>CAJQQJ010000166.1 GCA_905480445.1 uncultured Alphaproteobacteria bacterium
ACGAAAGAGTTACCAGATGAAATACGGATGGCTTCGTAGGCCGTGGCGAGATCCATGCCAGCTTTCTTAGCAACCATGAAGGCTTCGCCAGTAGAGACCAACTGCACACCAGCTAGATAGTTAGTGATTACTTTCATCACGGAGGCAGTGCCAAGAGGACCAGTATGCAAGATCTCGCGCCCCAAGTGTTTGAGCACTGGCATGGCCTTTTCAAACCCTGCTCGTTCTCCACCAACGAGGATCGCGATGTTGCCAGTTGTTGCTCTGTGACAACCGCCGGATACAGGGCTGTCCATAGCGATGGCGCCTTTGGCGGCTACTTTTTCGCCCAGGCGTTTGACTTCATTGCTGTCTGTGGTGCTCATTTCTAACCAGACTTTGCCTTCTGTCAGACCGGCGATGACACCGTCTTCGGCTTCAAGCACTTTCGCCGAAACTTTGGGCGAAGGTAAGCAAGTGATAACGACGTCACAGGCTTCGGCCATCTCTTTGGCACTGTTCGCCCACGCCGCGCCTTGATCTAACAAGGGCTGCGCCGCTGACATTTCCACGTCTCGAACGACGGTATCGACACCATTGCGAACAAGGGAACCGGCAAGCTTCGCGCCAACGTTACCCAAACCAATAAATCCAACTCTCATAAAGCCTCGCTTGTTTGTTTCCGCGACCTTAATCATAGCTTTCCAAGGCTGTCGATCAAATTTTGACGTCGGGCTTTTTCCGTGGTTTATGGTGTGGATTGAACTCAAGGAGGAAGCATGCGCGATCCACGCTACGACATTTTGATGGAGCCAGTGAAGATTGGCCCTGTGGTTGCCAAAAACAGGTTTTACCAAGTGCCTCATTGCTGTGGCATGGGTTCTCGTTATGCCAATACTCAGGCTGCGATGCGTGGCATGAAGGCAGAAGGTGGTTGGGCGGTTGTCTCTACTGAGGAAGCGGAAATCCACCCTTCTTCGGAAGTCGCCCCCTACAATGAGAACCGTATATGGGATCAGCGCGATGTTGACCGCCTTCAACATTGGACAGGGTCAGTGAAGGAACATGGCGCTTTGGCAGCCATTGAGCTTTGTCATTCTGGGATTAATGCACCAAACAATTTCACGCGGGAAATTCCGCTAGGTCCATCCCACCGCCCAATTATTGGAGGTATGGGGCAAGCCCGTGCCATGGATAAGCAAGATATTGCGGATGTTAGGCGCTGGTTCAAGCAATCAGCACTTAGGTCGCGAGACGCCGGTTTTGATATCGTTTACGTCTACGCTGGTCACGATTTGACCCTATTGCAGCATTTCCTAAACGCACGACATAACGATCGCACAGATGAATACGGCGGAAGCCTGGAAAATCGGTTGAGATTGTTCAAGGAAGTATTGACTGAAACCAAAGAAGTAGTGGGTGATTGCTGTGCCATTGCCGTTCGTTTCGCTGTAGATGAGCTGATGGGCGAAGATGGACTAACGTCTCAAGGTGAAGGTTACGATGTTGTCGCCATGTTGGCGGAGTTGCCAGATCTTTGGGATGTTAATATCTCGGATTGGGATAACGATTCTCAAGTGTCCCGATTTTCTCAAGAAGGTTACCAAGAGGACTACATCAAGTTCGTAAAGAATTTGACGACCAAGCCCGTTGTCGGAGTTGGCCGTTACACGTCGCCAGACTCAATGGTTCGTGTCGTGAAGCAGGGCATTATGGATATGATTGGTGCGGCTCGTCCGTCAATTGCCGATCCGTTCTTGCCGAAGAAGATTGAAGAAGGACGCATTGACGACGTCAGAGAATGTATCGGTTGCAACATCTGTGTGGCGGGTGATCATTTGATGGTGCCGATGCGTTGTACGCAAAACCCAACAATGGGGGAAGAATGGCGTAAAGGTTGGCATCCTGAAAAAATCGCACCAGCTAAAACTAGAGACCAAGTCCTCGTTATTGGCGGCGGACCTGCCGGTCTTGAGGCTGCGCGAGCTTGTGGCGCGCGTGGGCTGGATGTGACATTGGCTGAGGCTTCTGATGAATGGGGCGGGCGCGTTAGCCGCGAAGCACGCCTGCCTGGTCTCAATGAATGGGCAAGAGTACGCGATTGGCGGACAGGCCAAATACAAAAGATGAGCAACGTGAACGCCTATCTTGAGAGCAAGTTAACTGCTGAAGATGTTTTGTCTTATGGCATCGAGAATGTCGTTGTAGCAACCGGTTGCCACTGGCGCAGAGACGCTATCGGCAAGAACATATTGAAGGCTGTTCCGGGGCTAGATAACGGCTTGGTTCTTTCGCCCGACGACTTGATGACTAACTCTGATGCTCTCTCGGGTGCGCCGGAGGGCCCTGTCGTGATCTTTGATGACGACCACTACTATATGGGCTCGCTGATGGCGGAGTTGGCGATTGCAAGTGGCCGAGAGATTCATTTTGTAACACCTTCCTCTATGGTTGCCAGTTGGACAGAAAACACACTGGAACAAAACCGCATTCAAACTAGATTGATGGAATTGGGTGTGAAGCTTCATCTTTCTCACTCATTGGCATCAAGACGAGAAGGACAGTTGATTGTGGCATGTGGCTATACTGGAAAAGAAGAGGCGCTGGATTGTGCCGCACTGATTTCTGTCACAGCACGTTTGCCAAACGACCAACTCTACCAAGATCTGAAGACACAAGAATCAGATTGGGCAGATGCCGGGATAAAATCCCTTGAACGTATAGGTGACTGCGATGCGCCAAACATCATTGCCCATGCAGTTTATGCTGGCCATCGCTATGCTCAAGAACTTGGTGAAGTCATTGACCGCGACTATCCAATTTTCAAACGGGAAGACTAGTTCAGTTTATGGAACGCATTCACCACCTCGTTGATCATTGGGCTGAAGAAAAACCCAACAATCGTGCCTTCATCGATTTTGATGGCAAAGATTTCTCCTACGAGAACCTGAGCAAGGCCATAAAAGAGGCTGCCTCAGTTCTTGAGGAAGCTGGAGTGATCGGTGGTGATCGCGTGATGATAGTTGCGGAAAATTCTGTCGCCGGTGTTGCTTTTTTGATGGCAGCCAGCAAGCTCAATGCTTGGGCTTCATTGTTGAATGCTCGTTTGACGGCAACAGAAATTAACAAGCTGAAAGATCATGCACGGCCGAAGATTATTGTTTTTACATCGGCTGTTTCTAGCGCCGCTACGTCTCACGCTGAGGATAGAAACGCGGTCATCTGTCGGGGGTCTTTTGGCGAAGTTATGGTGGCTTCTAATCATGAAGCGAGTGCTCCTGAAGAAGTGCTAATTTCCGGAAAAGAACAGGTTGCGGTTCTTCTCTACACGACTGGCACAACTGGGATGCCAAAGGGTGTGATGCTCACCCATTACAATTTGATTTATGCTGCCAAAGTTTCCTCTGAATTGCGAGGTCTTGAGGCTGGAGATCACTTGCTTTTGGTTTTACCCATGACACATGTTTTTGGTCTGGCTTCCGTTACTCTGGCTGCCCTTAAAGCGGGCACTACAGTTGAGCTGATGGCTAGATTTGAACCAGCACCTATTTTTGAGGCTTTATCAACCAGAGTGACTTCGTTCCCGGCTGTACCCCAGATGCATGCTCAGTTGATAAAGTATGCCAAGGAACAGGCCATTGAGAAATTGGACGCTCCGAAGTTACGCTATGTATCCTCAGGTGGTGCACCTCTGGACCCGGATTGGAAGGCTTCGGTCGAGGCCTTTTTGGGTTGTCCGGTTTGCAACGGCTACGGTTTAACTGAAACGTCAGCGGGCGTTGCAGCGACGAGTAGAGAAGAAGCCATCGGGAACATTTCGGTCGGCCCACCTTTGCCTGGCCACGAAATTAAGTTGATCCCACCGCCTGGACAATCAGAGCTCAAAGATGGTGTTGGTGAGATCCTGATCAAAGGTCCCAACATTATGAAGGGCTATTACAACAACGTGGAAGAAACCACCAAAGCGCTCGATGCAGATGGTTGGTTTTATTCAGGCGATCTGGGCTCCATTGATGAAAAGGGGCACCTTTCCATTGTTGGGCGCTGCAAAGAATTGATCATCCGGTCGGGATTCAATGTCTATCCTCCTGAGGTCGAGGCGACACTAACTGAACACGACGACGTTGTCCAAGCAGCCGTTGTCGGCAAAGCGGAAGCTAACGGCAACGAAGAAGTTTTGGCTTTTGTAGAAGTTTTGGCAGGCTCAACAGTAACAACCACAAACTTGGATACTTTTGTTCGAGAGCGAATGGTGGCCTACAAAAGGCCCAGTCGTATTTTTATTGTTGAGAAATTACCAGCCGCTGCAACTGGCAAAATTTTAAAGTTTAAAGTCTTGGACACTTTTGCTGACTTGGTTGGTTAATGCGGTTTTTCAAGACAGTTCTAATTTGTGTTGTTTTGATTGTTCCAACACTGAGCTTTGCTTTTACCTTTAGTGACCAAGAGCGAGAGCAAATTCGTGCGTTGGGTGCATGGCCGCAGCCTTTTGTTAAAGACGAGAGCAACAGTTTCTCAGGCCAACCAGAAGCCGTTGCCTTTGGTAAGTTGCTGTTCGAAACTGGCGATCTTTCTATCAACCGCGATCAGGGTTGCAGTTTTTGTCACCAGGCAGAGAAGAATTTCACCGACGGACTGACAAAAGGTGAAGGCATGGAGAGAGTGGACCGTAACACTATCTCGCTGCTCGATGTCCGCCTTCGGCATTGGTATGGGTGGAGTGGCCAGTCGGATACGCTCTGGGGTGCCTCGATTAGACCTCTTCTTGATCCTCGAGAAATGGGCATGACACCTGAGTTAGTAAAAGAGCGAATTGTGGCCAACGAAGAATTTTCGGCTGCTTACCAAAATGTGGTTGGCAAGGCGGCTCGCACCGAAGAACCAGCTGACTTATTGGTGAATGTTGGAAAGGCTCTGGCATCGTTCCAGGAAGGACTCAATTCTCAGCCGACTGCATTTGATAGGTTTAGGGAAGCACTGCTTGCGGGTGACCAACAAGCGGTGGAGGCTTATCCCAAGGATGCACAAAGAGGCTTGCGGCTTTTTTTAGGAAAGGCCAACTGCGTGCGGTGTCACGATGGCCCAAACTTCGCACTGGATGAGTTTCATTCTATAGCTTTGCCCGACATTGAAGCACCAATAGATCTAGGTAGAGAGGCAGGGCTTGCTGTTTTGGCAGAAAATCCTTGGGTAAAATCTGGCCAATACAGTGGCAAATCAAACGCTGGTCCAGATCGGCATTCCGCCCATGAAACCCTGAAAGCCTTTCGAGTACCTTCGTTGAGAGGGCTATCTAAAACAGGGCCCTATATGCATGATGGGCGTTTTGAAACTTTGTTGGAGACTGTTTCTCACTATTCAGACTTTAGTGAAGCAGATCTGCCGAAGACGGGTGAAAAAATCTTAGAACCCCTTGGTCTAACCCATCGTCAAATTGACCAACTTGTCGCGTTCCTTATGACGCTTTCAGATTGATGCGCCGTGCGCTTGAAAGATTTCTCGACTTTTGAGCCTGCCTCAGGTTAAGGGGAAGTCAATCAAAGGAACATCATCGAGGCAAACCGTGAACAAGCTCATCAACGATAGAACAGCCAGAACCAGTCCAAGATTGTTCCGCCCGAACTCTGACCGTGCTTTAGCACTTTTGAGTGCTTGTCCGATCCACGCCGCTACGCCTCTGATAGACGCGAACGCGTTGGCCAAGGATTTGGGCGCACGCAAAGTCAGTTTGAAGCTGGAATCTGATCGTATGCGTTTGGGTTCATTCAAAGCTCTTGGCGGCGCATTCGCTCTGGCGCAGATGGTGAATGAGAAAGCCTCAGCAGTTCTAGGCAGAACTGTTCGACCGGAAGAGATGCAATCCGATGAAGTGAAAGCAATTGCAGCAAAAGAAACTTTCATAGCAGCCAGCGCTGGTAATCATGGTTTGTCTGTAGCGGCTGGCGGCGCCATCTTTGGCACGCGTGCCGTCATTGTTTTAGCCGTATCTGTGCCAGAAGCCTTCGCGGAACGCATCAGAGTTATAGGTGCAGAAGTCGTTCGTTTTGATGGCTCCTACGAGGGCTCAGTTGCCTATGCGATGGAAACCGCGGAAAAGGAAGGTTGGCAATTGCTTGCTGATGGTTCTTGGCCTGGCTACATTGATCCGCCAGCTTTGGTCATGGAAGGCTACACTGTGATGGCTGAAGAATGTCGTCAGGCTTTTGAAGCCTCCGGTGATTGGCCGACCCATGTGATGTTACAGGCCGGTGTTGGTGGTTTGGCTGGCGCGATGGCGGCTCATATTCGCGAGCATTGGGCAGTACAGCCGCACATAACTGTTGTGGAACCGGATGCCGCACCTTGCCTGATTAC
>CAJQQJ010000167.1 GCA_905480445.1 uncultured Alphaproteobacteria bacterium
GCTGCTTGCCAAACGCGAGGAAATTCAAACTCAGATCGATAACTGGCATAAAGAACGTCGTGGGCAAAATCACGACTCAGCGGCATACAAGAAATTCCTTTTGGATATAGGTTATTTAGTTCCAGAAGGACCTGAGTTTCAAGTCGAAACATCCAACATTGATCCTGAGATAGCGACACTGCCAGGGCCACAGTTGGTGGTGCCGATCATGAACGCGCGCTACGCCTTGAACGCTGGCAATGCACGATGGGGCTCCTTGTATGATGCACTCTACGGGACAGATGCAATGGGTGACCTGCCTCAAGCTGACGGATACGATCCTGCACGTGGTGACCGAGTGGTTGCTTGGGCAAAATCCTTCCTTGATGAGAACATGCCGCTTGAATCAGGCTCTCATGCCGATGTTACTGCCTACACAGTGAAAGATGGCCAACTATCAGCTGGTGGCACTGGTCTCGCGAATAGTGAACAGTTTGTTGGCTACAATGGTACACCAGAACAACCAACGGCGATCTTACTGAAAAACAATGGTTTGCATGTCGAAATCGTCATCGACCCTCACCACCCAATCGGTAAGACCGATAAAGCCAATGTCGCCGACGTTTTGATGGAGGCCGCTGTTTCAACGATCATGGATTGTGAGGACTCTGTTGCCGCTGTCGACGCTGAAGACAAAACTCTAGCCTATACCAACTGGCTGGGCCTAATGCGTCGTGACCTCACAGAAGAGATCGTAAAGGGTGGCAAGACCCTAACCCGTTCACTCAACCCTGATCGCGATTATATAGCTCCTGATGGTTCAGCCCTTTCTCTCAAGGGCCGGTCTCTCATGCTGATCCGCAACGTTGGCCACCTAATGACTAATCCCGCGATTTTGGACAAAGACGGTCTAGAAGTCGGTGAAGGCTTGATGGACGCCATCTGTACCTCAATGATTGCGATCCATGATTTGAAACGTGAGAGTGGTAACTCAGTTCAGGGTTCAGTTTATGTCGTTAAGCCGAAGATGCATGGCCCAGAGGAAGTTGCCTTCACTAATGAGATCTTCAACCATGTTGAACAAGTCTTAGGGCTGCCTCAGTACACGGTCAAAATCGGCATCATGGATGAGGAACGTCGCACGACAGTAAACCTCAAAGAATGCATCCGTGCCGCAAAGAACCGTGTTGCCTTTATCAACACAGGTTTCCTTGATCGCACCGGCGACGAGATCCACACGTCTATGGAGGCTGGCCCTTTCCTTCGTAAAGGCGACATTAAGAACGAGCCTTGGATTGCTGCCTATGAAGACTGGAATGTGGACGTCGGCCTCGCTTGTGGCCTCCACGGTAGAGCCCAAATCGGCAAAGGCATGTGGGCAATGCCTGACTTGATGAACGCTATGCTAGAACAAAAGATTGGCCATCCTAACGCAGGTGCCAACTGTGCCTGGGTTCCAAGTCCAACAGCCGCAACGCTTCATGCAACACACTATCACAAGGTCTCTGTTCTTGGCCGTCAAGCAGACATCTCGTCGGGTGGCCGCCGCGCCAGCGTTGACACAATCCTGCAAATGCCTGTCGCCCAAGGCCATAACTGGTCAGAAGAAGAAGTCAGAGAAGAAATCGAAAACAACGCGCAAGGCATCCTCGGCTACGTTGTTCGTTGGGTTGATCAAGGGGTTGGGTGTTCCAAAGTACCTGACATAAACGATGTTGGCCTGATGGAAGATCGCGCGACCTGTCGTATTTCATCGCAGCACATTGCCAACTGGCTACACCACGGTGTTGTCAGTGAAGATCAGGTGATGGAAATTATGAAACGCATGGCTGGTGTCGTTGATGGCCAGAATGCCAACGACCCAACCTACCAAGCAATGGCACCTTCCTTTGAAGGCTTTGCTTTTAAGGCTGCTTGTGACCTAGTGTTCGAAGGAACAAGACAACCTTCTGGTTATACAGAACCAGTGCTTCACCGTCGTCGCCTAGAGCTAAAGGCTGCCAGCTAAGACTTTAGTTTCGGTGCCAGGTGATCATCCGAAAGATCATCGCCAGTTTGAATAGGAGAACGGAGTAACTTAACGGTTGCTCCGTTTTCGCTTTCTATCGACTGGATCATGTCTTTTGCGATAAACGAATCTGGCGCCAAAGCTTGCGCAACAGAATTGACCGGAGCAGCTGGTACCTTGCCGCCAAATTTGTCCATCCATTCATGAACAGTTTTTTCAGACAAAGTTCTGTCCAATTCGATCTGCAATGCAGGCCGGTTTCTGAAGCGCGCATCGAAATCAACAAAGCGAGGATCGTCAATCAGATCCTGCCTGCCGATTTCTTCACAGAGAACAGCCCAGAACTTGTCCTTGTTGCACATGAGATAGATCCAGCCATCTTGGGCTTTGTATAGAGCACAAGGAGTTAGAAATGGGTGTGCAGATCTCGGCAACCGCGCTTGTTCAGCGCCTGCGTTCAATTGCCAGGCTCCAACATAGGATAGATTGTAAAGTGCAGTGTCAGCGAGACTAACGTCGACGTCACGTCCCTGCCCTGTTTCACGGGCTTTCATGACCGCCGACACCAATCCAAGTGCCATGTGAAGTCCTGCCATGTAATCAACCAGCGAGAGCCCCATCCGAGCGGGCGGGCCATCGGGCTCCCCTGTTAGATCAAAGTACCCACATTCCGCCTGTAGTAAGTAATCATAGCCCGGCCAGTGTGCACGCTCATTATCACGGCCAAAGCCAGATAGATGCGCGCAAACAATCTTGGGGTTAACTGTAGATAAGCTGCTGTAATCAATGGATATTTTTTCGGGAACATCACCGCGCAAATTGTTCGCAACGGCGTCAGCAGTTCGTACCAGCTCTTCGAAAGCGGCTCTGCCTGCTGGGTCATTGAGCGAAAGAGACAGCGATTTCTTGTTCCGGTTAAAGGCCTGAAAGAACAAGCTATCTGTTGAACTATCACCACTGCAAAAGAAATGTGGCCCGACCGCTCTGGCGTAGTCTCCTCCCATTGCAGGATCTTCGATCTTAATCACTTCGGCACCTAGGTCGGCCAAAGATTGAGTACCAAAAGGTCCAGCCCCGTATTGCTCAATCGATAGAATTTTAACGCCTGATAAAGGTTTCATAGTTGCCTCATTTTATCTCCAAAGAGCTTACCGAAAAAAACTAAGCCGCAAAAGCAAAAGGACGGTTTTGAACCCGCCCTTTTCTTGTGTAAGTCTTTTTACTTTTGATAACCCTCTTTCGATAACGAGGATCAAACAAAGCGCGTGCAACGCTGTTGCGTTTTACTGGCTTTCTAGCCATTGGATCTATCCTAGAGTTCTATTGAGAAAATGGTGGCCCCTCCCGGACTTGAACCGGGACTCGCTAATGCGAAACGGATTTTAAGTCCGCAGCGTCTACCTATTCCGCCAAGGGGCCATCGGCGCTGTCTATAGCGCGAAAGAATCTCTTAGGCTAGAGAGAACTGGTATCATTTTGATGATTTATTTTCTTCGGCCTTATGAATGAGAACAACAAAGGAGCCAACATAACAACCAAGAATATCCGCACGATGTGGTGGCTAGAAACAAAGGGCACTTCGAGATCTAAGCTTAAAGCAATAAGGCTCATCTCGGCTAAACCACCGGGCACAAGCCCCAATAGAATATTGAAATATGAGGCGCCCACTCCCAACGAGAACACTGCAAAAGCCATCAAGCTCGCTATGGCGGCCATCACAATCGTTGATCCGGCAGAGAACTTCATGAACTGAAAAACTTCGCTCGTTTTAGTACCAGAGAACCGAGCACCAATGGCGGTTCCCACAACGATCTGAGCCATGGCCACAATCTCATTGGGCGGACGCGCGTCTGTAAAGCCAACCAAATGAACAACAGCGCTCATCAACATTGGGCCAATCAATCTTGATGACGGTATACGGATCCATTTAGCGAGTAGCATTCCACCAGCGAGACAGAGTAGAAGTATAACACCGTCATACAAGGCGAAGTCCAACAAAGGCCCACCCATCTGGACCGAACGGTCTATCGATTGCCCTGTTAGGAAACTGTAGCTAAACGGAATCAACATCACGATGATGAAAATTCTCGTCGCATGAATCACTGAAATCGCCACGGTATTGCCGCCCTCTTCACCGCCACCTAAGACCATTTCCGAGAGACCGCCTGGCATTGCAGAATAGAAGGCTGTGACTGGGTCCAAACCCGCGACTGTCTTGAGGTAAAAGAAACAACAATAGGCCGTAATGACAATGGAAATGAGCAAACCTAAATAGCTTGGCCACCATTTCAGAAGATAGCCAGCCAACTCCGGACTGAAGGTTGCCCCGAGCATAACACCGATCACACCGATGTTGAGCGAGCGAAACCAAGCAGGAATGAATAGCTTTACGCCCATCATTGATGCCACCGTCACTGCCAACATTGAGCCAAGCATCCAGGCTAATGGCATTCTGATCCAAAAGGCAATGGCACCACCAATCGTGCCGATCAGAATGGCAGTTATGAAAGAGCGTAAGTTCTGAGACATGGGTTAGTAGTTAAACTGCTCAACCAAGATGCGTTCTTCCAACTGCTGTTCAGGGTCAAACAACAAGGTGAAAGAACGGTCAAAATCAGTTTCGATTTCAACCTGCTTGACGTCCCTGACCTCGAAAGAGTCAGCCACAGCAGAAACCGGACGTTTTTCGGCTTCCTTGATCAGAAATTTCACTTTAGCCTGTTCTGGTAAGAGCGCCCCTCTCCACCGACGCGGTCTAAACACCGATATGGGCGTCAGAGCTAATAGCTGTGCTTTCAGGGGCAATATCGGGCCATGAGCGGAAAGGTTATAGGCCGTGCTGCCGGCAGAGGTAGCCAACAACACCCCATCACAGGTGAGATTGTCCAACCGTTCAACCCCGTCTACTTCGATGGCAATCTTGGCTGTTTGCCTAGTTGAGCGCAGCAGGGACACCTCATTGATCGCATGGGCCTCATGAACCTCTCCGTCACAGGTAACTGCGGTCATCTTCAAGGGATGCAGAATAACGGGTACGGCGCGCTCCAACCGTTCGAGAAGCTTAGACTCTGTATAATTGTTAAGCAAAAAGCCTACGGTTCCTCGGTTCATTCCGTATACAGGTAGCTTGCGCGCCCAATCGGAATGCAAGGTTTCTAACATGAACCCATCGCCACCTAGTGCCACTAACACTTCGGCTTCACAGGGCGAAATCTGCCCAAACCGTTCACTCAAACGTTTGAGTGCGACTTGCGCATTGTCAGTCTCGCTGGCACAAAAGGAAATTTTTGTAAGGGGTTTCTGCTCAGTCATTTTACTTGACCTCCCCTTCGATGGGTTCCTGCCCCAGTGATCTAATCAGGGCCCGAACCTGCTCAGCGGCCAACTCCAAATCAGCTGTATTTTGCGAGCGCATAACAAGTGACGTGCCGAAAACACCGGATCGAAAATATGGATAGGATCCAACGTCCATATCCGGAAAATTGTTTTGAATGACCTCTAATCCATCGGCGACAACGCCTTCCCCCAGATTGGTAGAAACGGTAACTGATTCGACAGGCGTACCGCCGACAAGACTTGGGGCCAACTCATCAAGCATGGCCTGAAAGATCTCAGGAACACCTGCCAAAACAAAAACGTTCTCAATCCTGAAACCCGGTGCTTTGCTGACTGGATTGTCGATCAGAGTTGCTCCCCTTGGCACGTCGGCCATTTTCATGCGAGCAGGCGTGCGATCTTCTGGCGAATACTGTGTGTGCAACAGCTCTTCGGCGTCGGGATGACGATACAACTCTGTGCTGAAAGCTTCAGCGATGGAAGCCGAAGTGATGTCATCGTGCGTGGGCCCAATGCCACCAGATGTAAACACATAGTCAAACTTGGCCTTCAACAGGTTCACCGTATCAATGATCGTTTCAGTAATGTCGGGAACAACTCTCACTTCGCGCAATTGAATGCCACGTTGATTAAGGAAAGTCGCGAGAAAGTTGAGATTAGCGTCTTTGGTACGGCCTGAGAGTATCTCGTTGCCGATTATTACGAAAGCCGCTGTTACGTCTTTTCCTGTCATTCGAAGATCCAGCTTAATGTCATGCCTAAGGTAGGTCTGTCTTCACCTTCTGCAAGGCTTTAGCTTATGTTCACAAAAGAGACAAATCTTCATCACATTCAGTTGTCCAGCCGTGAAGCACATTGACTAGCTGCAAAGCCTAAAGGGCTCTATGGTGCTGATATGATTTCCATACGGAGGAACCAATGAAATCGCTGAAGTTTTTGACTTTCTTTATCGCAGCTTTACTATTTTCGGCATCAGCCAACGCGGATATTTACACTAACAAACACGGGGTTGCTATCAGAGGCTACGATCCTGTCGCCTACTTTGAACAAAACCAACCAACCAAGGGCAAGAAAACCATTTCCGTGAAGCACGACAATGGCGCTACTTACCGTTTCTCATCTGAAGCCAATCGAGATCTTTTCGTCGCAAATCCTGATAAGTACTTACCACAATACGGTGGTTATTGTGCATTCGGTGTAGCAATGGCGGTACAAAAATTCGCGACTGACCCGAAGGCTTGGTCGATTGTTGATGGAAAGCTTTACCTCAACCTCAATCCTAAAGTTCAAAAACGCTGGAAAACCGACGTTCCTGGATTTATCCGTGGTTCTGAAAACAACTGGCCTCTCATTGTTTCGATCCCACAAAAAGACCTCGCCAAAGGTAAGCGACCTGCAGGCGTTACAGTAGGCCCTCAGTAAAATACCCTCCTCAAACTGAGGGAACAGGAAAGGTGGATCGATATTTTCGGACCACCTTTCTTATTTAGTACTAGCCAACTGACCTAGCTGCTTCGCACATCACGGCCAATTTAGCTCTCGCCTGCTCTCGATTGAGCATGCCCATGCCACAGTCTGGTGCCACCATCAAACGATGTGCATCAATATGATCAAGAGCTTTGAGCAACCTTTCTCTTACCTCGTCAACGGTCTCAATTCGGCTTTTGGCTATTGCAATTGAACCAAAAATGACTGTCTTCGTTGCATAGATCTCGAGAAGTCTCAGGTCATTGTGACGATGTGCATCTTCTATCGAGATCGCGTCTACCGCCGCTTGATCCATCGTCGTTGCTATATCTAGATAGGCCTGCTGATCCGCTTTGGGATAGTCAGGGTTGTCGATCACATCTGGATAGCCACAGCACATATGTGTGGTTCGTGTTACTTCTTTAGGCACGCCGTGGAAAGCACGCTCGAGATTTTCAATGCCAAAATCTAAAGCCTCTTGCGGCCGTCTGGCGAAGATTGGTTCATCGATTTGGATTTGTTGACATCCCGCGTCAACCAACGCACGCACTTCCTTGTTGATCGCCTCAGCTAAATCTCGTCCGGCCGCTTTTAGATCTCCATAGAAATCGTCATAAGTCGTGTCGCAAATTGTAAGTGGTCCCGGAATGGTCATTTTCACTGGCTTTTTTGTCAATTTTTGAGCTGTCTTCCAGTCAGCAGCCAAAAAGCCAACATCAGTTTTACGAGCCTCGACTTTGGACCGGATTGTGGGAAGGGGCACAGAGTAAGCGTTGTTACGGATTGCTTTGCTGGTTAAGTTTTCAAAATCGAAACCATCTAAGCGGCGGCAATGATAATGAATGTAATTTTCCCGGCGGACTTCACCGTCTGTGACGACGTCAACACCCGCTTCCTCTTGATCATTTATGACTTCAGCAGCGCCCTTAGTTAGGATCTCTTCGGCCTGCTCCCCCATTGCCTCAATAGAAGCGTTCCAATTTTTGGTGGGATCAGCCACCGCTTCTCCTGCGGGAATGTTGAACCAGTCTTGGATATTCACGAAGCTAGGCTTGGGATAAGCCCCTAATGTCGTCGTAAGCAATGGCATAGTTGCCTCCTATTTCTTTTTGTACTCTTCCACTGGAGCGCCAGCTTTCGACCACCCAGCAAAACCACTTTCAATATGCGCAACGGGCTTCAAGCCCATTTCCTGCGCAACTTTTGCAGCTAAAGCAGAACGCCAACCAGATGCACAGTGAAAAATGAACTTCTTGTCTTCTGCAAAAATCGGTTTGTGGTACGGGGACTTCGGATCAATCCAAAACTCCAACATTCCTCTCGGTACATGAAGGGAACCTGGGATGCGCCCTTCCCGTTGCAGCTCTCTGACGTCGCGAATATCTACAACAACCGTGTCCGGGTCTGTCATTGCCGCTTGCACAGCTTCTACAGACAGGTTTTCAATTTCTGACTTGGCTGTTTCCACCATTTGTTTGACGCCAATTGTGATTTCTTGCGGCATACTTTGTTCCTCAACTCATAAACTCTGTAATCATTTGTGTGCTGGTTGCCCCAGTTCAATCGGATAAGATAGATAGCCCCGGAATCGCGCACGCCCACCTCTGGTCGCTGTTTGGTTAGATTGGTGAAAGTTCGGAAACCGACGCATTAACCCACCAATTGCCAATCGGCCCTCAATTCTGGCTAAGCTCAGCCCAGCGCAGGTGTGGATACCAGACCCAAAGGCTAGATGCTTGTTGGGTGTTCTGTCGACCTTGAAAGTTTCTGGGTCATCAAAAACCTCTGGATCACGATTAGCTGCACCAATACCAAGTGTCACGAGGCTCCCTGTCTTTACCTTCACACCACTTATTTCCGTGTCAACAGTTGCTCGTCTATTGCCGAGTTGGTTCGAACTCTCGAATCTCAGCATCTCTTCGATACTTGACTTGAGCAATTCAGGGTGTCTTTGCAACTTCTCCCTTTGGTCAGGGAACCTCAATAAACAATCAATACCGTTGCCAATCAAATTGGTTGTTGTTTCATGACCAGCGTTCAAAAGGAAAATACAGTTCTGGATCAATTCTTCATCGCTTAACGACGCAAGTTCGTCCTTGTTCTCCAACAAAAGAGCCAAAACTTCACCGAGCTCTGGATCCATCTTTCCAGCTCTGAAACGTGCGAGATGATCTTTAAGGTAATCAGAGAATTCTTGGACGGAGTTGTTGCCCCAGTCCTCTGCCTCTCTGGTTACAATGGGCTCTAGAGCACCGAGAATGGCGAGAGACCAATCTCTCAAAGGCCCACGTTCTTCGACAGGAATGCCAAGCATATCCCCGATGATTTGAACAGGTAGCGCCGATGCAAAATCGGTTACGACATCCATCGATCCTCGATCTTCAGCTTCGTCCAAAAGCCTTTCTACCATTAGCTCAAATCGACTTTCGAGGATCGAAAGTGATCTGGGTGTAAAAGCGGGCATGATCCGACGACGTACCCTCGTGTGCAATGGCGGATCGTTGAAAACTAAGGAGGTCGTGTGATGGCGAAGCAAGTGGCTTTCGCCGTATTTCTGACCAAACTCGAACTTCTTGTCAGAGCTGAAGCTCTTATGGTCTTGGTAAACGTGAACCAGATCTCTGTGGCGTGTGAGAAAAATCAGCCCATCAGACGTAAAATGAATGGGATGATTCTTGCGTAGAGTTCGATAGAGTGGATAAGGATCATCCAGGAAAGCACGGTCAACTTTGCGAATGTCAAAGTTAATGGCTTTGTTCAACGATTCTAAATCAGCACTACGCGTCGACATTCACTTAACCCTTAGTTGGGGGAAAGAATGACTTTCTTTACCGCGAAAACTTTGAACTTGAAAGAACAGAAGCCTGCCACAAACAAGCAACAGACTTCGGTCAAAAAGAAATAATTTACTGCGTGCCGTAAACTATGCAGTTGCCGTAAACATTGTGTTTTGCACAAGTCGCTTCACTGACATAAACACCTTCTGTGGCCCCGGCTACATTGGTAATGGCAGATGATACTTTTCCTGCACT
>CAJQQJ010000168.1 GCA_905480445.1 uncultured Alphaproteobacteria bacterium
TGCCGTTCTCCATCTGTTGGGACGGGCAGATCGGCCACCGACACAACAGCACCATCGAACGTCACATCCAAATTCTTCAAAAAAGGGTGAACCAAAAGATCAGCAACAGAATTGAGCTGTGCACAGGCTATCCTATTTTTGTCCAATATTCCCACAAGTTCCTGGCGTTTGTAGCGTGAAAATACTCGGTTAATCCCTTTGTCCATTTCTGCGCGGTTAGCGGTTCTAACAGTGTTGTCCGCAAAACGTGGATCCGCCCCCATCTCCGGCATCTCAAGAACCTTTTCGCAAAAAATCAACCACTCACGATTGCTTTGAATAGCGATTAAGACCTGCGTGCCATCACCTGCTGTGTAGGCGCCATAAGGAGCGATTAAAGAATGCGTTAACCCAATAGGCATAGGAGCTCCGCCCATGTAGCGATGTCCCATGAGAGGCATGTTCATCCAATCACCCATCACGTCAAACATCGAAATAGAAAGGTCGATACCTTTGCCGGTGCGGTCTCTTTGGATCAAGGCTCTCAGAATTGCTGAAAAAGCAGTGAGACCGGAAGAAATATCAACGAGTGAAACCCCAACACGCGCTAAGTCTGCCCCCGTCCCTGTCGTAGCGACAACACCACTTTCTGCCTGAATGAGAAAATCATAGGCCTTCTTTTGTGCACCAGCGCCCTCTTTACCATAGCCATTGATTTGACAGGTTATCAGTCCAGGGTTGACCTCCCTCAGGGTCTCACCTTCGAAACCCGCGCGCTCAATAGCGCCAGGCGAAAGGTTGGAAAGGAAGACGTCAGCAGCTTTCAGCATATCTTTCAGAAGCGTCTGGTCAGCCGCATTCTTCAAATCGATGCAGATGGACTCCTTGCCTCGGTTGAGCCAAGCAAAGAAAGTTGATTGACCGTCCGCGCCTTCGTCGTAACCGCGCGCTAAGTCTCCCTCTCGGCGTTCAACCTTGATTACTCTGGCACCAGCGTCAGCGAGCAGTAACCCGCAATAAGGAGCAGCCACAGCCTGTTCAACGGAAACAACAGTGATACCTTCCAGCTCTCGGTGCAATCCCATTGAATGCCTTTCGAATGGACTTTGTTTGTTTATCTATTGGATTTAGCCTTGTAAGTTCCTTGTGGAAAGAAATTAGTCAATCCACGTCAAAACTGAGGATTAAGATGGGTTTGAAAGAGTTCGAAACACTGAAGTTAGAACAGGTCTCGAATGAGGTGCTGTTGATCCTGCTCAATCGGCCAGAAGCGTCAAATGCCTTCAACACACAAATGGCCAAAGACTTGGTTGATTGTTTTGAAAGCTTGTCTCTCAATCCTCGAGGGGCGCGCGCAATCGTCTTATCCGGTGCTGGCGAGAAGGCTTTCTGCGCTGGCGGTGATTTGAAAGAACGCAAAGGCATGTCGGATGAGGATTGGGGGCTTCAGCATCTCATCTTTGAACGCATGATCAGAGCCGTGATCGACTGTCCAACACCGATCATTACTGCCGTCAATGGCGCTGCCTTTGCGGGAGGCTGCGAACTCGCCGCTGCAACCGATTTTATTTACGCTTCCGATAAGGCTCGCTTCGCCCAAACCGAAACTAGGATTGGCATTATTCCAGGCGCTGGAGGCACACAAAATTTGGCACGCGCCATGGGCGAACGTCGTGCCAAAGAAATCATTCTTTCTGCTAAACCATTCAACGCCCAGCAGGCTAAGGAATGGGGTTTGGTCAATGAAGTCTATCCTCAGGATAAAGTTTTAAACGCAGCGATAGAGACGGCTCAGACGATCGCCAACAATGCGCCTATCGCCGTGAAACAAGCCAAGCAGGCCATTCACAAGGGCATGCAAATGTCTATTTCCGATGGTCTTTCGTTTGAGATTGAGGCCTACAACCGAACAGTGCCAACCGAAGATCGTCGCGAAGGGGTCTTGGCCTTCAACGAAAAGCGTCAACCGGTGTTCAAAGGTAAGTGAAACAGCGAAATCGGCAAGGAAAACGCCAACATGTCTAGAACGTATCTTATTCGTCACCCTGGTCCTAAAAGGCCTGTAAGGCAGAATGTCGTTCTGGGCCATGTGCAAAAGGTTGAAATAGCTTTACCTGGAGGCTCGATCCTGATGGATGCGGTCGCCTGGCATATGGATGAATTAGGTTGCGATTCAGCTATGTTGTTGCTGGATGGTCTTCAAATGGGGCTTTACAATTTCGTGAAGCCCACGATGAACTCGCCGGACGGTAAGAAAGTTGCCTGGTACAGCGAAACTTACAGCGGTGCTTCCGCCGTAATCGAACATGCGATGGCTTCTGTCGGGCGTCGGGATGGCGAATGGTGGCTACACTGCCATGCCGTGTGGGACAGTGAAACAACGGACCAAAAATCAGGCCATCTTTTGCCGGATCAAATCACGGTTGAAACAGATTCCACTGTGATCTGTTTTGCCTTTTACGGAGGATTGTTCGACGTCACGCACGACGAAGAAACTCAATTCGATATATTTAGAGCCAAGCCAGCTACGCCTGATACACGATCCGCAAACGCGGCTATTGTGACCCTGGCACCGTTCGAAGATTTGGGTGAAGCTATGCCTCAGATCTGCAAGGAGCTGGGCTTCGAGAAAGTAAGGGTTCTTGGATTGGGCAGTTTTATTGGCGCAGATTTCAAAACCGGCCCGTCTATGGAAGCCGCCGCATCAGAAGTTTTACTCCTCCCTGGTGCTACACCAAACAGATTACCTGTCCACGCCATCGGTGCGGACGGTAATCAGTACAGAGGCGAAGTGCTGACAGGTCATGTGCCTGTTTGTATTACTTTTGAGTTAATGTTGGTTGACGTAAGCAGTCACTAACTGTCTAGCAGCGGCAATGTTCTTTGCATTTCTTTCGAGCGCTCCGGGTTCATTTAATCGATCAGCAATCCAACCAACATAGGTGACACAGCGAAGAGCCATGACGAGGTCAAAAGCTGAGACATCAAGCGCTCGAACATCCAAATACCCATTCAAAAGCGCAGTCTTCAACGCTTCATAGTCTGGCCGGTCGATCAATTTCACAAGTGCGGTAGCAAGATCAAACAACCTGAAACCATAGCCACCGTCATCAAAGTCAATGAACTGGATGACATCACCATCCAGCATAACGTTGTCCGAGAGCAAGTCAGCATGGATCAAACCGTAATCTAAGCCAGTTTCAAGCGATTTTAGATCTGCATCTGCTTTCGCTCTGAACGCTTCAAGAAGTTTGCGGTCATCTGTAGTTAAGGTCGGGTTTTCCCAGAAGCGACCCCAAATCGGAGCTTCGCCCAGCAACCCCTCTCGGTCCCAAGACCAGCGCGTGAACTCTTCTGGTGCTCGCCAACCGTCCATTCCTTTGTGGAATTTTGCCATTTCTTGGCCCAGTGAAAAATAGACTGGCAGCAACCGTACTGTTGACCAAGAATCCACGGCTTGTCGAAAGGTTGCACCATTGAGCCAAGAGAGAATATCGACTTGGAAGCCGTCGACTTGGTGGAGGTAAACTCCGGCTTGAGATAAGAATGGCTCTGGAACCTTTGTACCATTCTTGGAAACTGCTGCCATCCAAACAAGCTCTGAGCGAAGTTCATCATCGTTGCGGTAACCTGGGCGATGGAGACGCAAAGCATAACTATTGGTGTTGGTATCAACCCGGTAGACCTGATTTTCTCGAGCAGCGGCTAATTCCACATGACTGCCATCAAGGCCCCACAGCGGCAAGGCATTCTTTGCTACCTCGATCATGGCCGAAGCGGCAATTCTGTAAGAACGGCTTCTAAAGTATCGAATAAAAAGTCAGCGTTTTGCGTGGAGAAGGGAAGCGGCGGTCTAATCTTGAGTGTGTTTTTGCCCTGACCCAGTGAGCTCAAAATGATGCCGCGTGTGCACATCTCATTAACCACTCTTGCAGTGAACTCGGTGGCGGGCTCTTTGGTAGATCGATCCAGAACAAACTCGGCACCGAACAACAAACCAGAACCTCTCACGTCGCCGATGAAGTCGAATTTTTGCGCCAAGGCTTGCATCTTTTGTTGAGCATAGTCGCCAACGGACTTCGCATTGGCTACCAAACCTTTGTTTTCAATTTCATCAAGAACTGCAAGGGCAGCCGCGCAAGAAACTGGGTTACCACCGAACGTATTGAAGTAACGAAAGGCTTTACGAAAGGCCGCCATTGTATCAGCAGAAGTAACGACAGCACCAACTGGATGACCGTTGGCCATTGGTTTGCCCAGTGTGACAATGTCAGGAACAAAGCCTTGCTTTTGATGCCCCCACATGTGGCTGCCAAGACGTCCGAAACCGGGTTGAACTTCGTCTGCGATGATCACCCCACCAGCGGCTCGCACGACATCAATAGTAGGCTGTAACCATCCTTGTGCCAGATTTGGGAAACCTTCATTTACAAAGAAAGGGCAAAGGATGATGCCTGCAAATCCAAACTCTGATCTATTCAACGCATGGATCTGTTCTTCAACCGCTTTCGCGAAGGCTGCTGCATGAGCCGCTCCCGCCTCTCCTCCAAGAGGGCGGTAGGAGTCTGGTGCTGGTACATGACGGACAAGCTCCGCAAACGCCGCACCAACGCCGGGCACATTGCTGCGCGATAGCTGCGAAACCAACGCTGTGTTACCATGGTATGTCGCGTCTGTCGCGATAATGCCCTGTTTGCCCGTTATCCCTTCCGCCATGCGCATGGCAATGTCATTGGCTTCAGAACCCGTGCAGGTCATGATTACGGTGGAAAGGCTGTCGTCAAAGGTGGTTGTTAAGCGTTCGACATAGTCCAGAATGGTCTCGTGCAAATAGCGCGTATGAGTGTTGAGTGTACTCGCTTGTCGATGGATCGCATCGACGACCCGCGGGTTGGAATGGCCAACATGAGGAACATTGTTGTAGCAATCGAGATATTTTTTCCCTTCAGCATCCCACAGCCAAACGCCTTCCCCTTTTACCAGATGCAACGGCTCATCATAAAAGGTCGGAAGATTGGGTCCCAAGAGCCTACGTCGACGCGCCAAAAGATCCTGTTTTTCAGTGTTCACGACAACTGGCTCCAAGTTAATAGTACTTAGGAAAAGTGTAACTCACGCCAGTTTATGATGACGAGACCTCAGTATAAGGCCTATTTTCCCGTCTGACATTACCGAATTAGCGATGGA
>CAJQQJ010000169.1 GCA_905480445.1 uncultured Alphaproteobacteria bacterium
CAAAACTAACTCATTATCCGCGCCCAGCTCCGCACCCTACGGCTGCTCCACTGAACGCGGATAATGACGACTGTCCAACACCATCAAACTGGTACATTTTTACTCCGGCCAATGGTGGGTTTTTACTCCGGCGTTGACAACCTGGGAATGGCCAGTGATATCGACGCCCAAGATAATGATACCCAAGACGCAGTAGTTGTTCAGGATAGTGCTGCGGTTTCTTCAGTTGGGAAAACGATCGTTGTGTACGATCTTTCGGGATCCATGGCCTTGGGACTTGATGGTCGGACCAAATCGAAAACAGTTCAAGAGGCACTTTTAACAGGCCTGAAAGATCTCAATCATGTCTTAGAAGTTGGTTTGGTAGCATTCGGTCATCGTTCCAGATCTTCGTGCAGTGATTTGCAGTTGGCAGTTCCAATTGGGCAACGTCTCAATTCATTGGAAAAAATCAAAACCTTTCTGGATAGCGCTAGACCCCAGGGGCGTGCCCCCGTTGCGGCCGCGTTGAGGTTAGCTGGCTCGAGGCTCAAAATTGGGGACCCAAATCAATCCCTCATATTGATCGCTGACGGCAGTGACTCTTGTCAGGAAAATCCCTGTGACGTGGTTGATCACCTTTTCGACAAAGGACTAGGATTTAAAGGTTACGTTGTTGGTATCGGCGTCGACGATAATCAATTCGACGCCTTAAGATGCGTGGCTGACAAAAGTGGCGGCGAAGCAATCAACGCAAAATCATCAGAAGAAGTTGCCATGGCACTGGCAAGTTTGTTGGGCTCAATAGATCTGGAGGCAGAAACCTTCTCCGTTAGCCCGCTCAGGAAGGCACTGGGGCGTAAAACAGTGAGGAACTTAGAACTTTTGGCGCTTCTAGCGGAAACTAGGGAGGAGCTGGCTAAGGAAAGACTAAGCCATTTGGAAACCAAGGAGGCTTTGGCAGTTGCTTCAGATGGGGAAGCTGCAAGAACCGTTGAACTAGATGAGATGGCATCCTCTAAGAATGTCCTAGAAACTATCTTGGCTGAAGAGGAGGCTGTTGTTAACGACCTGCTAGCGCAACAAGACATTCATGTACAAGAGATCGAAACAACTAAGGACTCTTTGTTGGAAGCAGCGGACCAAATCAAACTCCTAGAACAGCTGGTTGTTGATTTGAGAGAAGAGAACGGAAATTTAATGGCGGCTTTCGAGGAATTGGTGAACAAAAAAGAGGCGGATGATAAAGCAAACGGTCTACGTATAACTGAGCTAAACTCTCAAAACGCATCGCTTACAACTGTGCTCGCTGCTAACCGTAAAAAGCATGAAACCTATATTGGTAAAAGCACCGCATTGCTTAAATGGGCCGAACAGGATCGAGATGGCTTCCAACAAGAGGGGCAAGAGCTGAAAGCGGACATCGTCGGCCTTCAGGATGAACTGAAGGAACTCAGGCAACAGCTAGCTGCTACAGAAGAAGAACTGGTTGAATCGCGGTCGCAGACAGAAGAGGAAAAATCTCGTGGCCTAGCCCTCTCAGAAACAATCGAAGAATTAAAAGCTCGAGAAAAGCAAATACAACGTAGATTGTTAACAGCGCTAACCAGTCTTCGCAACAGTTTAGAGATTTCCAGTTCTTTGATGCATTTGCTGCCAGAAACCTCTCATGAACAAGATGCCGTGCCACAAACCGTTGAAGATTTTTGTGTTCACTACAGTGAGTTGTTCTCAGCAGCGCAACTGAATGATTTGGGGTGCTGAACTGAGTTTAATCTGAGACAGAGTCGAAAGGGGCTTGGTTATTGCAGCTACCTGCCTATATTGTGTCCTGTTGTTCTGATCCGATAGAAGAGGCCCCAATGTCTGATCTCCATCTCTACATTGCTAACAAAAATTATTCGTCTTGGTCATTACGTCCCTGGTTGTTGATGAAGGTTAAGGGCATCGAGTTTAAAGAGACCTTGTCTCCTTTTGATGAGCCGAACCACAACCAGCATTTTCTAGAGTTTTCCCCCAGCAAGAAAGTTCCAGTCCTTCACGTCAACAGTCAAATAATCTGGGAATCTCTCGCCATTTGTGAATGTCTCGCGGATCTCTATCCGGAGGCTGGGCTATGGCCGGCTGATAGCATGGATCGAGCCAAGGCGAGGTCGCTATCCACCGAAATGGTGTCTGGTTTCTCTCATTTGCGGGCAGAATGCCCGATGAACATGAGGCGCGAACATTACGCGATATCGGTTTCAGATGGCGTTCGTAAAGATGTCCAACGGATAGAGGCCATTTGGTCAGAATGTCTCCAATCCTCTGGTGGTCCTTTTCTCTTTGGTGAATTTTCAATTGTGGATGCCATGTTTGCGCCTGTCGTTAATCGGTTGCAGATTTATTGCTTGAGTGAGGCGCCCGCTGTTTTGAAGTACCGTGAGGCGATGCATGCATTGCCCGCATGGCAGGAATGGGAAGCCGCAGGTCGTGCAGAGCCCTGGATTGTCGAGGAAGATGAAGCCTAACTTCAGCAGCTTATTACACACTTGATTTTTCCTCTTTTCAAATCTGCTTTTCTCTGATTAATCTGTTCGCACAGCACAATCTCTGGAAAGGCAGCCGCCATGCCATCTATTGCTCCTTTTTCTCTTCCCGGGAAGTTTTATCGAGGCAATATTCATACCCACTCGACGCTATCGGATGGTTTGCTAACGCCACAACAGGTTATTCAATCTTACAAAGATGCGGGCTATGATTTTATTTCTTTGACCGATCATTTTGTGTCACAGTTTGAATGGCCGATTGCTGATACTCGCAATCTTCGTAGCGAGACTTTCACAACAATCTTGGGCGCTGAACTTCATGCTCCTGAAAACTCAGTTGGGGAGATTTGGCATATCCTTGCAGTGGGGCTGCCGCTTGATTTTGCCCAAGCTGGCGAGCATGAAGATGGCGTCGCTTTAGCGAGACGCGCGATGGAAGCCGGGGCTTTCGTTGGGATTGCTCATCCTCTGTGGTCACAGCTGTCGATTGAAGACGGGCTCGCTTTGGATTTCGCTCATGGGGTTGAAGTTTACAACCATGGCTGTGCGGTCGAAAATGACCGAGGTGATGGATTCTATTTGTTAGATCAGTTGCTGAACAAGGACCTCAATATGACGGCATTTGCTACAGACGATGCCCACTTTAGTTCTCACGACAATGACGCGTTTGGCGGTTGGGTTCATGTTAAGTCCGAAAGTTTGGACCCAGATAGCCTACTGACTGCGTTGAAAGCGGGCAATTACTATGGATCAACCGGGCCGGTCATCAATGATGTGCGGATCGACGGCACGAAGCTTCATGTGGAATGTTCGCCTGTGAACGCGATCATCGCGCAAGGCGGTCTATCACGTTCTGTTGTTCAAACGGGACAATTTATAACCTCAGCAACCTTGGACATTTCTCTACTCGTAGAGAAGAAGAAAACTGGTTGGCATCCGGTCGAACCAAGCGATTGGTTTAGGGTTACTATCTTGGATGATTCCAGAAGGCGCGCTTGGACCAACCCTATATGGTAGGTTGCACCCAAAACCGTACAAGATGTTTGACAGCGACTCGGGAATTTGCTTTAACTTTGTTAATAAAAGTAGGAACTAATCCAAACTGAAGAGGTTCGGATTTTAACTGGTTTTGCGCCAGTCGGTCATCTTAGACGTTATTGGGGACTAGTCTAAGATCGAACGGTTTGGGCATTTGTTGGAGCGGCTTTTCCTCCCGAGGTTGTTTCCAAAACTATAGTGAGCCTTCATGTTGGCAGGAAATCGCTTGCCAGATGAAGGCTCTTATGGCTTAGCGTCCTTGACGAGGAAAACATTGGGGAGATTGTTCAGGAATGAACACTTTCAAACAAATTTTTGAGATGGCGGCGGCTAACAAAGGCGGCCCTGCGACTCTTGAAGCGATGCTTAAGGCACCGTTGGATTCATCTGAGTTGTTAGCAATCCCGGATGATCGCTGGTTGTCCTGTATGGCCAAATGTATTTTTCAGGCTGGCTTTAACTGGAAAGTTGTAGAAGCCATGTGGCCTGGATTTGAGGCAGCATTT
Organism: uncultured Alphaproteobacteria bacterium; assembly: GCA_905480445.1. Classification (GTDB taxonomy): domain Bacteria; phylum Pseudomonadota; class Alphaproteobacteria; order UBA7985; family CAJQQZ01; genus CAJQQZ01. Next base: position 4,052 of record CAJQQJ010000169.1, read on the forward strand.
GAAGGTTTTGACGTTGGCTTTTGTTCCATGCTGAGCCCCGAGGACCTTGAGCGCTTGGTTTCTGATACACGCATTGTTCGCCATGGCGCCAAAATTAAATCTGTACAAGATAATGCTGCCTTTCTTCAAGATCTCAAGAATGAAAACGGAACTGCAACCGGCGCTTCTGTAATCGCAACCTGGCCAGATAATGACTACATCAGCCTGCTTGCAATGTTGAAAAAACGGGGCTCAAGGTTGGGCGGAACTACTGGACAATATTTCCTGCGCTTCATGGGAAAGAGCTCCTTCATATTCTCAAGAGATGTCGTCGGCGCTTTGGTTCGCGAGGAGATCATAGACACTGCCCCCACAAGTAAAAAAGCACAAACAGCGACGCAAGAAGCATTCAACATCTGGTCAGCTGAGAGTGGACGAAGCCTAACAGAGATTAGCCGTGTTTTGGCAATGTCAGTAAGTTAACTTGACCCGGGCTATTTGAGTAGCAGCTTGTAACCAGTGTGAGTGGCTTTAAAATCCAGGTTTGCATAAAAACGATGCGCTTCGGTCCTTGTGATGTCGCTGGTCAATTGAACCAGATTACAGTCGTTCTTGCGGCATTGTTCAATTGCCCAACGAAAGGCCAATGCGCCGTAGCCTAAGCTGCGGTGCTGCCTGGCAACGCGAACGGACTCTATTTGTCCTCTACATGCACCAAGACGCGATAAGCCTGGAAGAAAAGAAAGTTGCAGCATCGCAACAATTTCGCTGTTGACCTCACTGTCGACCTCGCCAGCGACTTCACCAACGACAAGGCGGTGATTTGGATCTTGGTCCATTGCATGGAAAGCGTCCAAGTAACGCTGATCTAGTGGAAGCCCAACTCTCTCCCGCGTTTTACCTAACTCATCGTCGGCGAGCATAGCCACTAAGTGAGGGATGTCCGCGATATCTGCATCACGGAAACTCAACTGTTTCTTGACCATAATTGAAAGCCTCCTAGATTAAACCGAATGGTAACGCTGGTTTAGTGAAATTAGAAGGACGAATATGATCACATTCTATGGACGTGCGACTTCTGATAACACTCAGAAAGCACGCTGGATGTTGGAAGAGACGAGACAGCCTTACAAACACGTAGAGCTTGGTGGTAGGTTTGGCGGACTCGGTGATCCAGATTTCCTAAGGCTCAATCCCAACGGCCGAATACCTGTACTGATCGATGGTAAAGTAACAGTTGCTGAGAGTGATGCAATTATTCGGTATTTAGCGGCTGAATATTGTGCTGGATCCTTTTGGCCGGAAGAACCCAAAGATCGGGCAGAAGTTGATCAGTGGATGTCCTGGGGGCATGCAAACCTCTATCCTACATTTAACAAGCTGTTTTGGTCAGTCGTTCGCACACCGAAGAACAAACAAGATCCCGCTGCAATTGAAGCGCTGACTTCAAAGCTTCACAGCCTTTTTACAATTCTTGAACTAAGGTTAGAAGGCAGGGACTATGTTATGGGTGACAGGATCACAATGGCTGATGTAACTACGGGAATGGCTCTTTTCCGTTATTTCGAAATGCCAATAGAACGCCCAAAATTGCCTGCTGTTGAGACCTGGTACGGACGGTTGAAAGAACGAGAGGCATACCAAAAATCGGTCATGGTTTCTTTTGAAGAATTGCGTGGTAGGTTAGATTTCTAGGAGAGTATAAATGACTGTTAATGTGCAGAGAAATGGATCGATTTGGACGGTGCAGATCAACCGCCCTGAGGCACGTAATGCAGTAAACCCCGCGACGGCAACTTTGCTCTTTGAGGCCTTTCTCGAGTTTGACGCCGATCCTAATGCAGTGGTCGCTATCTTCACTGGCGATCAAACGGCCTTTTGCGCTGGCTTCGACCTCAAGGAAGCCGCCGAAGGAATGACGCCGGCTTGGATGACTAAGCATCAGATTCCAGAGGACTGGTCTGATCCTGTCGTGCAACCTTTGCCGGGCCCGATGGGGCCGTCTCGACTTCAGCTTTCTAAGCCTGTGATTGCCGCCATCGAAGGGCCAGCCGTTGCCGGAGGAATGGAACTCGCTTTGTGGTCAGACATTCGGATCGCTTCGACTTCTGCTTATTTTGGCATCTATTGCCGACGGTGGGGCGTGCCCTTGATTGACGGCGGTACAGTTCGTTTGCCTGCGGTTGTTGGCCAGGGTAGGGCGACGGATCTAGTCTTGACTGGTCGTCAAGTTGAGGCTGAGGAAGCTTATCACATTGGCCTCGCTAATCGCCTTTGTGAGCCGGGTAAGGCCTATGAGACGGCCTTGGACTATGCCGAGAACATACTGCGTTTCCCGCAAGGTTGTATGCTTTCCGATCATAGATCTGCCCGCCCGACACCTGAACAGCTGGCGAAGGCTTTACGGCGCGAATGGTGCAGTGCTGATCTTATCCTGAATGAAGGTGCAGCTGGTGCTAGTCGATTCTCGTCGGGTAAAGGGCGCGGCGGAAATTTTGGAGATATCTAATATGGCAAGAACTTACTCATTTCCAGACTGCCACTGGAATTGGCCAGTGCAATTGACTCACAAACATGGCGTCCGCCATGACGAGATGGTCTACACTGGTGGCCAAGTCGATCTGGACCCCCAAGGTAATGTGCTCAATCCAGACCTATTGGAGCCACAGGTTCGAAACTCTATGAACTATCTACGGATTGTTCTGGAGGATCTGAACGCGAACCTTCAAAACTTGGTTAAGATTGTGGTTTTCTACACTGGAGACGCCAACGATGAGTGGCGTATTCAGGAGCTGATCGCCGAAATCATTGGTCAGGATGCTAAACCAGTACTGAACCTAGTGCCAAAGCCAGAGCTTTGTTATCCCCATATGCGCTGTGAGATTGAGGGCGTTGCCATGGCACGTGAAGACGGTCGTCCTGTGCCACGCAGCTATCACCATCTGAAGGAAATGCCAAAGCTGCATGAAGCGTTTTCCCATGTTATCCAATCGGGTGAAATGATCTTTACGTCGGACATGTCAACCATGCGCGCCGACGGTTCTATTGATGAACCAGGTGCTTTGACCACACAAACCCAACTGATGATGGAGCGGCTGAATGAATGCCTAGGCGCAGTTGGTGCCGACTGTAATGATGTTTGCCAACTCAATCTTTTCTATGTCGATTCAACATCAGCCGAGGACTGGGAAGCGCCGGCCTTGATCCGCGCAGGTTTTTTCGCTGAGCCTGGCCCCGCCGCAACCGGCGTACCGGTAGAGAGATTCGCTCAAGAAGAACTTTGCACCAAGATCTTTGTAACCGCCATGCGTGGCAGCAATGGTGAGAAGCTGGAAAAGACTTATTCCTGGCCGAAAGGGCACTGGGACTGGACGGTGCATTTGCCCTATAAACACGGCAACAAGTGTGGACGCATGATCCATATGGGCGGGCAAGTATCAATCGATCAATACGCCAATGTCATTGACCCTGACGACATGGTTGCTCAAACAAAAACCGCAATGAACTACATCCGTGATGTATTGGCGGAATTTGGTGCAACTCTGGATGACGTGATCAAAGTCCGGACATTTTACCAAGGCACAGCCTCAGCCGAAGCCCTGCACGAAAACCTGCTAATTAGATCGAATTCATACACAGAGCCAGGACCGGCAACGACGGGAATTCCGGTGCCTTGCTTGGTTTATCCATCAATGGTGATTGAAATAGAGATCATAGCGATGGTTGGATAGCCGGAAGGACATTTACGGATCAACAGTTGGGGCGAAACTAGGTTCCAAAATTTTATCGGAACCTATTAATCTGTGAATTGAATAACTGTCCCTTTACCTTCACGGACGCCCCAGCTGGCGAGCCCAATTCGAACTGAAGATTTCGTGGCGAATGTTATTGCATCACCACCTAGTTTTGCTGCTTCGGTTTGCATTTTTTTCTTTACCATTTCAGCAGTTGGAGAAGGGTGGAGAGCAGTGGATTTGTTGACTGTCACCAACAGGTGCTTCTTCAGTATTTTGTAAGGGCGCGAAGGGTAATCACCCGAAAAGAGTCTAATTTCAGAGGCAGGGGTCGAAGCAGATATTGCCGCTGAACTTTGTTGAGCATTGCTCGTGTCCCAAGTTCCACCACAAGAGGAGGTTAGCGCCATTATCGATAATGCTAGCCCTGTTAGAATCATTCTTTTCATATCAATTTCCTTTGCCAATGCGTTTGATGGTACATATAGGTGAGTCAACGTCGCCAACGTTACTCAACATATGATTGTTTTGACCTTTTACAATGGTTGATACCTAGTTTCTCGACTGCTTAATGTCTCGCAACGATAGGCAAGGATTAACCAAAAGCACTTGCTTTTCAGTTAGCCGCTGCCGGCGCAGTGGGCTGTAGCTGTAGGAATTCCGTTGTAATCAGAAGAACTGATCCTAATCTAGTGTACTGGGAGTCTTTATGATCATCTTTCGTCTTATCGCCGTTATCCTCAGTTTCGGAACTCTATTTTGTGTTCTTTGCTCGTTCACACATCGCTGGAATGCTTTTTACCGAAATAAGCCAGAGCCTGAAGTTTCTCGCAAGTGGGCTGATTGGTGGTTTAAGAAAGCTCTGATCTTTAGCTTTCCGGCTGCAGGACTCAGTTGGTTGGTGTTTTAAACAAGTGTAACTATTTAACGATCTGCTAGAATCACAAAACCTTTGTAGCGCTAAAAGCTCCTTGAAGTAACGCGGCCTTCTTGCTAGATCGCCTGCTCGATAGATAAAATTCTAGTAAAGACCTTGTGTGATGGATCAGTTTAGCCAATATATCCCTGTC
>CAJQQJ010000170.1 GCA_905480445.1 uncultured Alphaproteobacteria bacterium
TCGCGCCCAAAACTGAGTTAGCAGCTACGGAAGCCGCAGATCCGCCGGATGAACCACCAGGAACCATCTTGGCGTTCGAACCATTGTTACGCTGCCAAGGGTTAACCACATTACCGAAATGAGATGTGATGTTGGCAGAGCCCATCGCGAACTCATCAAGGTTGAGCTTGCCAAGCATGACAGAACCAGCGTTCCACAGATTTTGCGAAACAGTTGATTCATACTGAGGCACGAAGCCTTCCAAGATATGACTGGCGGCAGTTGTCTGTGTGCCCTGAGTGCAGAACAGATCCTTCATGCCGATTGGAATACCTTCCATAACACCGCCCTCACCTTTTGCGCGGCGCGCATCAGAGGCGGCGGCCATTTCACGGGCTTTGTCAGGTGTTTCAACGATGAAAGCGTTCAGATCCTTGGTCTGCTCCATTGCTGTGATGCAATCTTGCGTCAACTCGACCGAGGTGAAATCACCCTTCGCCATACCGTCCAGGGCTTCGGAGATTTTGAGTTCGTTTAATTTAGTCATCTCTATTCAACCACCTTTGGGACCGCGAAGAAGTCCTGAACGCGCTCGGGAGCATTCGCCAAAACCTTCTCGGCAATATCGCCATCGTTAACAACGTCTGCACGCAAAGGCGCATTGGCCTCGACAACAGAAGTCATTGGTTGAACGCCGGTGGTGTCCAGTTCGCTCAATTGCTCGACAAAGCCGATAATTGCATTGAGTTCACCTGCGAGACGATCCTTGTCGTCATCGTCAATGGCCAGCTTAGCCAGTTGAGCAACCTTTTCAACGGTTGACCGATCTAGAGACATAAATTTAACCAATTTTGTCAGAGGAAATTTCGCGCGGAAACTACAAGCTCAGCCAGGATTATTCAAGCGCTGTCTTGACCTCTTGAAACAAAGACTTTAGGCCGCCGTCATGCTTTGTGAACATAAAGACGAATTTGCTCCCCTTCTGCCCCAAAAAGGCAGGCTTTTAGGCCTCGATCTAGGCAGTAAGACCATTGGTCTGGCTCTTTCCGACTCTAATTGGCAAGTGGCATCGCCTCTTGAGACCATTCGACGGACGAAATTCACGAAGGATCTCACCGCTTTGACTGCTCTCATCCTTGAACGTGGTGTCAAAGGTCTGGTGCTGGGTCTTCCCGTGAATATGGACGGAAGCGAAGGCCCACGCTGTCAATCCACGCGCCAGTTTGTCAAAAACCTTGAGACTATGGGGGCTTTGGGTTTGCCGATTTTGCTGTGGGACGAACGCTTATCGACCTCTGCTGTGCAACGCTTCCTCATCGATGAAGTTGACATGAACCGCAAAAGACGCGGCGAAGTGGTCGACAAAATGGCGGCTGGTTATATTTTGGAAGGCGCGTTAACGGCACTCAATCAAAGCAATTGAATCCTTGCCTCCGCTCACCGCGGCGACTATTAGAAACTTTTGATGACAGAAACAAAAACACACGAGGGTTCATCCCTTTACCAGCGCCGACACCTACTCGGAATAGAGGGGCTTACGGCCGAAGAAATCGGATTCCTGCTCGATAGAGCCGACCGATTTGTTGCTCTCAACCGCACAGCCAAAGAAAAGAGTGACAGCCTGTCTGGCCGAACGGTCATAAACCTTTTCTTTGAGAACTCGACAAGAACCAGAACTTCGTTCGAGATCGCCGCTAAGCGACTTGGTGCCGACGTGGTTAACATGTCGGTTGCCACCAGCTCAGTCAAAAAAGGCGAGACACTGCTGGATACGGCCTACACGTTGAATGCCATGCACCCCAGCCTGATTGTCGTTCGTCACAACGAGTCTGGCGCCGTCTCCCTGCTGAGCCAAAAAGTCGACGCCGGAGTTCTTAATGCTGGCGATGGTCGACACGAACATCCAACCCAGGCTCTGCTCGACGCCCTGACCATCAGACGTCGATTGGGCAGCCTCTCGGGCCTCAACGTTGCGATTTGTGGGGATATCACCCACAGCCGCGTCGCACGCTCGAACATTTTGCTGTTGAACACTATGGGCGCTAGAGTTCGGGTTATCGCACCTCCTACGCTCGTTTCCAGCGATATGGAGCGCATGGGTGTTGAGATATTCACAGACATGCGCCAGGGCCTCAAAAACTGTGACATCGTCATGATGCTAAGGCTGCAAATGGAACGCATGCAAGGATCCTTTGTTCCCTCAACCAAGGAATATTACCGCTTCTTTGGACTGGATGCCGAGAAACTGTCCTATGCAAAACCGGAAGCTCTCATCATGCACCCAGGCCCGATGAACCGCGGTGTCGAGATCGATTCTGAGTTGGCTGACGATGAGGATCGCTCTCTCATCAGGACCCAGGTTGAAATGGGAGTTGCCGTCAGAATGGCCTGCCTAGAGACTCTAGTGGAAAACGTCGTGCTGCCGGAAAGCGGTGAAGAGAGGTTCAATCATGCCTAATTCAATCGCGCTCATTAACGCCAGACTGATCGACCCCGCCACCGGAACGGATCAAACCGGTGCCATTCTGGTTTCAAGCAAAAAGATCCAAGCAGTAGGTGACATCGATCAAAACAATGCCGACCAAATCATCGACTGTAAGGGTAAAGTGCTTTGTCCAGGTCTTGTCGATATGCGCGTTCATTTGTCTGAACCAGGCAATGAGCACCGCGAAACCATCGCTGAGACCGCGGCTGTTGCAGTAAACGGCGGCGTGACTTCCGTCGTTGGTTTGCCTGACACCGATCCGACAACTGACTCCGTACCCGTTTTGGAATTTATAGCTCGTCGGGGGCGTGAAGCCAAAGCAGCTAAAATCTATGCTTACGGGGCCATCACAATTGGCATGGCTGGTAAGGAGCTTACCGAAATGGGCCTGCTGACCGAAGCTGGCGCTGTGGGTTTCTCAGATGTCGACAACACTCTGACAGACACCGTCGTCATGTCACGTGCGCTCACCTACTCTAAGATATTTGATCAAACTCTGATTAACTTCCCGTTGGAACCTGGCTTATCTACTGGCGTTATGAACAAGGGCGAGCTCTCCACGCGTCTCGGTCTTGGCGGTATCGGAACCACTCCGGAAGTCCTGCAGATAGAGCGCGATATTCGTCTAGCTGAGATGACCGGCGGAAATTTGCATCTTGGGCCCATCACCTGCCACGAAGCAGTTGAGGCGATTAGAGCCGCTAAGGACAAAGGCATCAAAATCACTGCTAGTACGGCACCTCATTACTTTTCGCTCAACGAGACAACAATCGGTGATTACCGGACTTTTGGTAAATTCCTGCCGCCGCTCAGAGACGAATTCAACAGACGAGCCGTTGCAGAAGCCGTTGCCGATGGCACAATCGATGTCATTGTTAGCGATCACCACCCACACGACCCAGATAGTAAGCGCCTGCCGTTCGCTCAAGCCTCCTTTGGCGCGGTTGGTTTGGAAACGTTGCTGCCTATGAGCTTGCGTCTCTACCACGAAGGGTTGATTTCACTACCAGATCTCCTGTCGAGGCTCACAGATAGCCCCGCCTCCATTGTTAAGATCAAAGCAGGCAGTCTAGAAGTCGGTGCGCCAGCGGATTTAACTTTGTTTGATCCAGACAAGCCTTACAAGTTCGAGCCTGACCTTTTGACGTCAAAGTGCAAGAACACACCTTATGAGGCCTTCCCGCTGCAAGGTCAGGTCTTGATGACTCTGGTCGACGGGCGTATCTTGAAGCAATAAATCAATTTTGGAGCCGCTATGCCTTCTCAAATGACATGGGATCTTTCTGCGCCATACCTCCTGGCCGCTTTCGTAATTGCCTACCTCATCGGCTCCATTCCTTTTGGGCTGATTCTGGTGAAGTTAACCGGCGGAGGGGATATTCGAAAGATTGGTTCTGGCAACATCGGTGCCACCAACGTCTTGAGAACCGGCAACAAAGGTTTAGCAGCAGCTACCTTGATCCTTGATCTACTGAAAGGGACTGTTGCGGTTCTAATCGGCCTGCGCTGGG
>CAJQQJ010000171.1 GCA_905480445.1 uncultured Alphaproteobacteria bacterium
TGCGGTTTGAATTGCGAAAAGCTGTCGAAAAATACAACAAATTCAGGCCTCATCACGCCTTGAAAGGTAAGACACCGATGGAGTACCTTCGAATCAATCAGGCCGATGCCGCATGAGTCTCAAAAGACCTGAACCTATACATTGAAGTAAACGGCCTTTTCTTAAGCGCCATCTAGGGGTAACATCGGGTACGAACTCAGTCCCATCGAAGGTCCTCCCCATGAAGCCAGCACCTAGAAACGCCGCTCCGTCCGATGCAAAAGAGCGCCAGGCCGCCAAACCGGTTGTTTGTTACCCAATCCCCACTTTCCCGGCTTTCGACGCAGCGCCATATGACGAGATCAAAGGCGACATGACCTTGGTGAGCGAGACGATGGTGGCACCTCGCGATGCTTCCTGTTTTGAGGTTCCGGCTGGCCACTTCTGCCGTATGATTTCCACGGAGGGGCCACAAGTTGGTGACCTCAATCTCTGGAATTTGCATGATCTGGATGAGCGTTTCTTTAGCGGCAAGACCCGAGCGCTGCATGGCACCCACATGGGCGTTGGTGACCGTTTCTGGTCAAGCCTGCCTTACCTGCGCCCCATGGCAACGATTACCTACGACACCCTCGATTGGTACGGTTTTGACGCGTTCGGTGGTTCAGTCCATGATGTGATTGGCACGCGCTGCGACCCCTACACAAACGTTCTGCTGAATGACAACGAGTACCACTACTGCTGTCACTCCAACCTAACGCGTGCCCTGGCTAGCCATACAGGCATGGGCCTAACTGAAGCAGAACCCTTGGTCCACGACGTCATGAACCTTTTCATGTGCACAGGCTTCACCCAAGACACCAAGCAGTACTTCATGAAATCCAGCCCCGTTCGCCCTGGTGATTATCTGGAGTTCTTCGCTGAGATAGATCTGCTCGGCGGCCTCTCCGCCTGCCCTGGCGGCGATTGCAGCTCCGGCCACTCCAGCGACGCCGCCAAGTGCTATCCGCTGAAGGTTGAGATCTGGAAACCTGCTAAAACGCCTGACGGCTGGGCGCCTGCTAAGGCTAATGCATATTCGCGGGGGCATGGGCTGGATTGAATTTTTTGATAAACTCTACAAATTATTGGCTCAAGTCTTCACTTCACAAGCCCCAGCAAAACAAACCTCGAAGACATTGACCCAACCGTTGTTGTAACCGTCACGCATCGCGGCGGCATCGTCGCCTAGGGCTTCCCAGTCATAGTGTTTCAGGGTCACTTTGGTTCCCTGGTCTACTGTCTCGAAGTCAACATCCACCAAAGTCGCTTGTTCCACAGGCTTACCGATATGCCACAGCAAAGAGAGCTTCGTTGATGGCTCGTAAGCACGAACAGAGCCCCAGTTGTGGATAGTACCGTCTGGCCCGGTCTCAGTAATGGCACCACCCACTTCGGGCACCAACGTTACGGCCTTGGCAGGGTTACCGCCCATAGCAGAAACGGAGTGCTTGTCCTTTGGCCACCAGAGCGAAAAGTCTTGCGTGAATATTCTGAAAGCCGTCTCTGCGGTACAGGATACAGTGATCGTCTTTACAACTGGTTCAAGCATCTTCATTCTCCGTTTGTTTATTTGATTGTTTGATTGTCTCTGCTGCAAAGGCGCTCAAGGCGTCGCCCCACATCTCATCGAGGTAGTCACGCAAAGGACCGAGCCCTTGGGGCGTGACATGGTAAATTCTGGTAGTGCCGCGTTTTTGAGCCTTTATCAGGCCTGCCTGTTCCAGCACTTTTAGATGCTGTGACACTGCTGGGCGGCTGACCGGTCTGCCCTCTGCCAGAACAGAGACCGCCGAAGGGCTGGTCGATAAGTCTTCAAAGATTGCTCTGCGGGTTGGGTCAGCCAAAGCTGTAAGAATCATTTCGTAAGTCATTGCTTACCGTAAGCGAAAACTTACTAATGAGTCAAGCGCTATTCAGACGATCATTTATGCAGTGCGCAAATGGAATGTTCAGAATGGCAAAACCTAGAGGGGCCACTGGACAAACCCGCCCCAACTTTCACTCCATTGGGACAGACTCATCCAAGGGTTCTATCCCAAAAATCACTGGTTGCAGGAAATTGCCATTTTCATCGGCATCGCTGTCAATCCCTATCAGGCCGTAGTTTTTCCTTTGAATTTCCGAAAAACTGGTGAGTTCATAGGAAGATGGCAGGCCATGAGTTTTGGCCTCTTCAGAGAAACACTGTACATAAACCACAGCTGAGTTTTCATTCCCTGAGAAACGAGGTTTCTTTGCCTTGCAAGCCAAAATGATACCTTTGATCTGAAAGTTGAAGGTCGGCCTCTCGAGGTAACAGTTCAGGATATCACCTCGTGTTTTAGGATTCGTAAAACATATATCCGAGTAGTCATTGCTGTAGCTCATATAGGCCAGGTCTATTGTAGTCGTGGCATAGGCATCGTTTACAGCTGCGTCGAATTCCAAAGGATCGGGCACAAACTCAGGCTCAGAAAACGCAGCCATGAGCCCATAGATAGCGGCCCCGGCTGCTATGACGACGCCAAATTTGACGAACTCAGGCAGTTCCTTCAATCCGTTTTTCTTTGGCTCATTAGGCACTTAGTCAATCCTCCGCTGTGTCATCGGCTCGAGAGTCACGGCGAGATCTATCCCTTCGCGATTCCGGTACAAAACCTAAATTTATTTCCCGAGTTCCGCTTTCACCCAGGTGTGAAAATCTCTCACGTGATATTCTTCCGGCATCAGCACACCGCCCTCGAATGGCGCAGAATGAAGGCCTAGCTGGCTGATTTCACAAGCTTTTGAATCCTGTTCAACCACCATAATCGCGAAATCGACCACATTCTTAATGTCGTAACTCGGATCGTCCAAAGTCTCCTGAGGGAAGAGCCATTCCATTTGCAGCTCCATCTTTTCTGGGCCAAGTGGCAGCAAGCGCACAATCCGCGCATGGTCCGGATAGGCTCCGATAAACATAGAGGGGTAAGTGGTGGCATAGGTCTGACCCCGCGCTAGATCATCCTCAGTCAGTTCTTTTATGACATGCCCCTGTGCCGAACCATCGTGAGACCAAGTCTCGCCGCCATCACGCAAACCACCGCGATACTTTGGATCTTCACTGCCCTCGTGATCGACCCAATCAGGCAGGTCTTTTGGGTTAACGATCCGGCGGCCATAGAGTGGGACCAGCTCGGTCAGTTCAGGATGGACAGATGGGCAATGGAGACATTCATTGAAGTTCTCCCAAAAGGACTTCCAATTACAAGCCACCTCCGCCCGCCAGGTATGGGCCACAACCATGGTTTCCATAGGGAAATTGGCCAGGTTCTCAGAAGAACGATGAAAGAGTGCGTCTGGATCGGGCTCAGCAGTTGGATCTAGGTTGATAAAAACACATCCACGCCACTCAACCAAAGCGACAGGAAAGAGGCCATAATCGGCCTTATCAAAACCTGCTGGTTCCTCGAAAGAAGAGACCTTAACGAGACGACCGTCGTCGGCTGCAAAGGACCACTGATGATAAGGACAAACCAATAAGGCCGAGCCAAGCTTGCCTTCCTTCTCAGTACAAAGCACGGAACCACGATGGCGACAGGTGTTGTAGAAAGCCTTAAGCGCGCCTTCACGGTCACGCAGTACCACCACGTTCTGATTGCCAACAGTGATCGTCTTGTAAGCCAGCCGTTCGTCCAGTGTGTCGCTACGACAAACATAGTTCCAGGATTTGGACCAGATTGCTTTCAGCTCACGCTCATGCTGTGCTGGATCATAATACCAAGAAGCAGGCAGCGACGGCACGGCTTCTTTCATGGCGAAATATTCAATCTCGTCCGTTTTATCCAGCATCGTGGGCTCCTCTTCGCTGGTTTGCGGGCACATCCTTGAGCTTAAGTCGATTTCTTAAGTTTGAAAAGAGGCATAACGGTGGGAAGTTTGATCTAAACACCAACGTGAGACGGAAAAGATCTAAACTGGAAAGGCACACGGCCTTCGATCCTGTCCTGACTAGGTGGCAGCCCGAAGCGTTGCTTGTAAGCGCGGGTGAACTGCACCGACGAACCAAAACCGCAAGCAACTGCAACATCGGTGATCAACATTTCCGTCTGGGTAATCAATCCCCTCGCTCGATCAAGGCGCACATCGACGTAATAACGCACAGGCGAAACACCGGTGTAACGTTGGAAAAGCCGCTCAAGCTGGCGCTGTGACAGATCCAAAGATTTGGCGACGTCCGGCAATCGTATCGGCTGTTCTAAGTTTCGCTCCATAATTAGAATAGCTTCGCGAAGACGTTCCGGCACAGCGTAGCCAACAGGTTCGTGGGTTGCTGGCAATTGACCTTCATCGCCTGAGCGCAAGACACTGTGAAAGATGTAACGCCCTGCTGCATTAGCGAGGTCAATCCCTTGCTGCAGACGTATGATTTCCAGCGCCATATCTGTTGCCGCAATACCGCCGCAGCAGGTCAACCGATCTCGGTCGATAACAAACAGGGCATCATCCATGATCGTCTCCGGAAAAAGCTCGCGAAAAGCGGCTATATGTTCATAGTGTGTCGCGGCGCGGTAACCTTCCAGTAATCCTGCATAGGCCAACACGAAGGCTCCGGTATCCAGCCCGCACAGCGTCGCCCCCATTCTGGCTTGGCGCCGCAACCACCCCTGCAGTTCAGGTGATTGAAAATCCTCTGGGTTCCAGGATGCGTTCACAACAACGAAATCATAAACTGTATCATCGCTCTGAAAATCCTTCGCTCCTCCGATTGACAGACCGTTGGAGGCAACGACTAACCCCGGCTCTAAAGCGAACAAGGGCCAGGAATAAATGGCATGCCCTCTCAAATAGTTTGCCGCGCGAAAGGGATCGACAAAAGCATGGAAAGCCATCGAGTTGAATCCTGGAAGCAACAGCATGGCAATTCGACAACCTCCCTCTCCTGGGATTGTTGCGACCTTCTGGGCAGGTCTCGAGATCATCTTATGAGATGCCAAGCGCAGATCTAGTAGCAAAGGTCCCCATTAACAAGATCCAGCCAATAGACACCAACAGCAATCCACCAACCACTGAAATGGCTGGCGACAACCAGGACCAGGCAGAGGAAAAGCGATGATCAATCCAGCGCGACGCGATACTACGACTCCAAATAGTTAACAGAGCCAATGATGTGATCGCTATAGCCGTCCCAAGGGACATAGCGAAAACCGCAACGGCACCAACAAGAGCCAAACCCAGTGATTTTGCCAACACCAAGACCAAAACAGCACCTGTGCATGGCCGCAGTCCAATGGAAAGGACAATGCCCATTGATGCCTTGAGGCTGGTGCCTTGAGCTAGTTGCTCTGGCCCAACACCGTGGTTATGTCCACAGTCAGGGCCATGTTGATGGCCATATTCACAAGCATCTTTTCCCTTTGCCGACATGAAAGATTTGACTGCGCGCCAAATCAGCCACAGTCCCATCAGTGCAACCAAGATGTAAGACAGGCGTTCCGACCACAAGAGCGTTGATCTGGTTTCTGTCGCGACGAAACCAGCCACAAAGAGGAGACCATAAACCAGAACAATAGCGACAATGCCCTGGCAAAGTGCAGCTATGACCGAAAGGGTCATTCCCCGTTTCACTTCTTGAGGATTGGCCAACAAAAAAGTCGTCATAATGACCTTACCGTGCCCCGGACCTACCGCGTGAAAAAAACCATAAAGGAAAGACGCAGTGATAAGAGCCCAAGCCGCGGAAATGCCGAAACCACCAGACAGAGCTTCCAGTGAACCAGAAATTGACCGCTGCCAGTCTTTCTGCTGGCCGTAAATCCACACTGTCAAATCCATCCACATGCTTGATTTCGCGGCGAATGAAACAACTAAAAGGGGGACCGCAAGAATTAGCAAAACCACGGCCGCAAGTGTAAGCCCGCCACGAAGACTTATGGGCATGATATCTCCACACGCTCAGCGAAGAAGGCCCCTAATCCATCCTCTGCGGCCTCACCACGGTCAAGGGATTGAGCGTAGGCTACTTGAGCCTCATCGGGATTTGGTTTCTTAAGGTCAGCCACACAGCCATCAGGAGCATGTTCCAGTGAAACTGCAGGGCCGTCTTGGCTGTGCAATATCTCGATGTAATAGAGAGGGTCGTAGGCTGAATAAGTCAGCTTGCTACCTTGTAAATCCAATGGTTCCGACAATATCAATTCGAAAAAGAAGTTAAATCGTATGCCATCCAACGCGCCTTTCATTGGAACCGCTTTTTCGATTGTAACATCGCCAACGGGTTCGAAAGTCGTAAGATAAGAGAATTCCCTCAGATTACCGACGATTGTAGCGGCCAGTTCATTGAGTGAGGCTTCAGACACACTGCCTTCGGCGTCCCGCTCCATGCCTTCCATTGTAAAGGCAGTGGAATACTCATCGAGAAGCCAATCCATTTTTATCTTCTCTAAACGCCCTCGTTCATCAAAAACCAGGGCCGTTTTTATATCAATCCATTCATGAGGGTGTGCCTGAGCGGGCTTGTCAGAAACCTCAAAGCTCACAACAAAAATCAAGATCAACAACCGGCGAAAATAGATCATGTAGCCCTTCCAACTCTATGTCCTTTTAGATTCGCATTCCAAATAGGCGAAAAATAAGGCGAAAAACGTTAAGCCATTTTTGGCAATCCTGTTAGTGCTTGTAAATTAGTTTCACTTGTTGCCGGGATGTTCTGATGACCGCAAAACTCTCTTCCGCTGAACTGGCTCGCATCCGCAAAGGTTTTGACCCCAATCCTGCCCGCTCCTACTCGCTCTCCGCTGAGGCCTACATCAGCCAAGATTGGTATGACATTGAGTTAGAAGCCATCACCAAACGCACCTGGCGTTGGGTTTGCCATGAGGAGAAGTTAAGAGAAGTTGGTTGCTATGTGACGGTAAACGTTGGTGACCAGCCAATCTTGATCGTTCGTGACAAGCGTGAGGAGCTGCGCGCTTTCTATAACGTTTGTAAGCATCGCGCCCACGAGTTGCTGAGCGGGGAAGGGCGAACTGGTGCCATTACCTGCCCTTATCACGCCTGGGCTTACGACCTGACAGGCCAACTCCGCAAAGCACCAGAGACTGACAATCTGGAAGAGTTCTCAACGTCTGAGATTTGCTTGGACCAGGTTCAGGTCGAGGCCTTCTGCGGTTTCGTTTACGTTAACCTCGACCCAAAGGCCGAGCCGCTGCACAAGATCTCTGGTGATCTCGGCAAAGAGATCACCCATTGGGCGCCTGACATAAAAAACCTTACCTTTGCCCACCGATTGACTTACGACATCAAATCCAACTGGAAGAACGTAGTCGACAATTTCCTTGAGTGTTATCACTGCCCTACCGCGCACAAGGACTTCTGTACGCTTGTGGACATGGACACCTACAAAGTCACAACCCACGGCATTTATTCTAGCCACATGGCCGAAGCAGGTAAGACAGCCAACACGGCCTACTCTGTTGAAGACGCGACCGTTACAGACCATGCTGTGTGGTGGCTTTGGCCAACGACTTGCATCATGCGCTACCCTGGCCGGGGCAACATGATCATCTTGAACATCATTCCTGTAGGTCCTAACCGCACGCTCGAGACTTACGACTTCTTCCTAGAGGAAAGCACACCCAATGAGGCCGAACTCGAGTCCGTCAAATACCTCGATGAAGTCTTGCAGGTAGAAGACATTGGCCTGGTTGAATCAGTTCAACGCGGCATGAACACACCGGCCTTTCAACAAGGGCGCATCGTCCACGATCCAGAAGGATCAGGAAAATCAGAACACGCGGTGCATCACTTCCATGGTTTGGTCTTGGATGCTTACGCAAAAATGGCGGAAAACTAATGGGAATACTTGAGGGTAAAACAGCTTTTGTAACGGGTGGTACTGGCGGCATTGGTTCGGCCATTTGTCGGCGGTTCATAAAAGAGGGCGCCGACGTTGTCGCGGCTGATCTTTCAGAAAATGGAACAGCCACGCGCTTCATTAAGTATGATGTGACCAGCGAAGAAGTTGCCAAAGGTACGTTCGAGGAATTGGCGAAAGGCTGGAACAAACTCGATATCCTGGTTAACGCTGCCGGTATAGAGATCGAGAAAACCATCGAAGACACCAGCTTGGAAGAATGGAATCAATCATTCGCGGTAAACGTGACTGGCACCTTTTTAACATCCAAATACGCCTTACCGCTGCTTCGTAAATCAGCTGGAGCATCGATCATCAACTTTGGCTCCTATGACGGCTTCATCGCCGATCCGGGCCTCGCAGTTTACTGCGCCACCAAAGGTGCCGTCCACGCCCTCACCAAAGCCATGGCTTGCGACCACGGTCCAGAAGGTATTCGCGTTAACGCCATTTGCCCTGGCTACGTTGATACGCCTATGCTGCAATCCTTCTTTACGGGCGAAGGTTCAGGCGGTGATGGTAAGTCACTCGATGAGCTGCAACAGGCTGTTCGTGACGTTCACCCTATGCGCACCTATGGCACCCCCGATGATATCGCTAATCTTGTTAACTGGCTGGCATCTGATGAGGCTCGTTATGCTTCTGGGCAGCTTTGGGTTATTGATGGTGGTCTATCCGCTCAAGTCCAACAGATGAAGCTCTAGGAGAAGCAACGATGGCAAAACCAGTAATTATTACCTGCGCTGTAACCGGTGGTATCCACACACCAACCATGTCCCCTCACCTGCCGATCACACCGCAGGAAATCGCGACAGCCTCTATTGAAGCTGCTGAAGCCGGAGCCTCAATCATTCACCTCCATGCCCGCGATCCTGAAACAGGCAAGCCAGATCCTCGTCCTGAAACCTTCATGCAATTCCTGCCTGTAATCAAGCAAGCGACGGATGCTGTTGTAAACATCTCAACAGGCGGCGGCCTGGGCATGACCATTGATGAACGCCTTGCCGCTGCGACAACTGCCAGTCCAGAAATGGCGTCGCTTAACATGGGATCGATCAACTTTGGCCTTTTCCCACTGCTCGATAAGTATTCGGATACAGAATGGAAACATGATTGGGAAAAACCATTCCTTGAGATGACAAAAGACTTCATCTTCCCGAATACCTTTGCCTCAATCGAATACGTTCTGAAAAACCTCGGTGAGGAACATGGCACAAAGTTTGAGTTCGAATGTTACGATTTGGGCCACCTCTACAACCTGGCCTACTTTGTTGACAAAGGTCTGATCAAGCCGCCGTTTTTCATCCAGATGATCTTCGGCATCATGGGTGGAATGGGTGCCGATCCGGAAAATCTCATGCATGTTCACCGAACAGCGCAGAAGCTATTCGGCGATGATTATGAATGGTCAGTGTTAGCCGCTGGACGTCACCAAATGCCTTACGCCACGCAATCTGCAATACTAGGCGGAAACCTACGCGTAGGCTTGGAAGACTCTCTCTACATCGGGCCAAAGAAACTTGCGACGTCCAACGCTGAGCAAGTTCTCAAAATCAGATCAATTATAGAAAATCTTGGTCTGATAGTGGCGACACCAGATGAAGCAAGAGAGCGTCTCGCGCTTAAAGGTGGCGATATGGTGAAGTTTTAAGAAATGCAAATTCTATTGCCGTTGTCATCCCAGAATTTCCGAAGGAAATATCAGGGATCTTCGCTTCATCAAAAACAGCTCATTCCAGTGAAACAGAGACCCCTGATATTTCCCTCGCTTCGCTCAGAAAATTCTGGGGTGACAGAATAGAGATGGAAGTTTGTAATTGATGACAAGACTAGAAAACAAAACCGCCGTTGTCACGGGAGGTCGCCAAGGCATCGGCCGAGCGATCGTCGATGCTTTTGTTCGTGAAGGTGCCAGAGTTCTGACCTGTGGTCGGGGATCAAGACCGGAAGACTTACCGATAGCTGTTGTTTGGCAACAAACAGACGTCGCCAGCAAATCTGACATCGACGATCTTCTGGTAGCCGCCCGCTCAGAACTCGGTGAAGTCTCTATCCTCGTCAACAACGCTGGTGTTCAAATCGAGAAAACTGTTCTCGATACATCCGACGAGGATTGGGATTTTTTAATGGGAGCCAATGCGAAAGGCCTCTTCATGGCTTGTCGTGCCTTCATCCCGCATATGAGTGTGGGCGGTTCGATCATCAATATCGGTTCCATTTCTGGCAACACCGCGGATCCTGGTCTGGCGCTCTATAACGCCTCAAAAGCTTTTGTGCATGGCCTGACCAAATCGATTGCTGTCGATCACGGTCCGGCCGTTCGTTGCAACGCTATCTGTCCAGGCTGGATCATGACCGGCATGGCAGACGCTGCTTTTGAGCTTGCAAAGGATCCGGACGCCGCCAAACAAGATGCCATGGCAAGGCACCCTGCAGGCAGATTTGGCCAACCCTCAGACATAGCGGTTATGGCGGTTTGGTTGGCCTCTGACGAAGCAGCTTTCGCAACGGGGCAACTCTTTACAATCGATGGCGGTATGACCGCAGCCTCCCCCCTCAATCCAGGACTATTTTGACAGGTCTCCAGCGATGTTCAGTCGAATAAAAAGGCTTTTCTCTAGAGGCCAGCAACACACTTTACAGGCCAAAAAACCCGAGACCGTTGAGGAGCTGGAAGAAAAAATTGCAGCGCAATTTCCGGCCGACTACAAAAATTTCTTAAAGCAGATTGAGAAAGACCAACCCGCTCTGCATGGTGGTCCGTGGTTGGTTCATAATTTTCACCATTTAGCATCAGAAAATAGCTATGACGATCTATACCGGAATTACCTTATTGCCCTTGGTGAAATCCCAAAGCAGCTGTTTCCTGTGGCACATGATCCTGGGGGAAACCTCTATTGTATTGCCGTAAAAGGCGAACATAGAGGCAAGATTTTCCTGATCGATCATGAGCAAGAATTGGATGGCAATAGCCCATTCCCTTCCGATGAAATCTGCCTTGTCGCTGATGACATCAATGAGTTCTTGGTCGTCACAACGAACGATTTCTAAAAGCCACAATTGGAAAGTAAACCCGCATGCACCATCCAATCTCTAATACAGCCGTACTTGGCGCAGGAGTCATCGGTGCCAGCTGGACCGCGCTTTTTCTCGCCGCCGGTTGTCGTGTCGATGTGTATGACGTGGCAGACAACGCCGAAAAATCCGTGCGTGATTACGTCGAGCGTGCTTGGCCAACCCTTACAGAACTCGGCATGACGGAAAACGGCAACCCCGACAACATTCGCTTCTTCTCTGATGCTGCTTCGGCGGTGAAAGAAGCTGAGTTCATTCAAGAAAATGTACCAGAGCGTTTGCCGATCAAACACGCGCTTTTTCAAGAGATCGAACCACAGTTAGCTCCCGAAGCCATTGTTGCCTCTTCGGCCTCGGGGTTGATGGTCAGTGAAATGCAGCAGGGTTGGAAAGATCCGTCACGCTTCTTGCTGGCGCACCCTTTCAATCCACCCCATCTTATTCCGTTGGTTGAGTTACTCACTAATGACAAAACAGCCGACGGCGTTATGGAAGCCGCTGAAGCCTTCTTTAAACAAGTCGGCAAAGTCACTATCCGGGTTAACAAGGAAGTCCCAGCACACGTTGCCAACCGTCTGCAAGCGGCGCTTTGGCGCGAGGCCATTCACCTAGTAGAAGACGGTGTTGCCTCCGTGGAGGATGTCGACACAGCGGTTTGGGCAGGTCCAGGCCTACGCTGGGCCGCCATGGGACCGCATAGGCTTTTTCATCTAGGCGCTGGCGAAGGTGGCATGGAGGAGTTCTGCAAACGCTACGGCGACAGCTTCCATCGTTGGTGGGATGATCTGGGCGATGTGAAACTCACACCGGAGTTAGTCACAAAACTTATGAAAGGTGTCCAAAAAGAAAGTGGGGGCAAAACACCGTTAGAAGGCTCAAACGACCGCGACGCCCTGATCGTTGCTATGCTGAAGGGCACAAAGGGGTTGAGGTAGATAGCAACTTCATCACGTCATGCCAGCGCAGGCTGGCATCTCTTTCCAATAGAGCTTTGTCTTTTGGAAGATCCCGGCGTCCGCCGGGATGACGTGTTTGCTAAGTCAGTCTAGGCGGTAAGTGGCCAATTTCAAACCGAAACCTATAAAGACGACACCGGTCACACCCTTTAGCCACCGTTGGAAAACTGGGTTCTGAGCGCCTTTGACAAGCGTTGAGAAGACCAGGATCATACCACCGAACCAGACAGCATTGATCATGGAATGGATGAAGACCAGAAACAAAGCTGACATGGCTGACCCCTCAGCAACAGAGATGAACTGCGGAAACACCGCCAAGTAAAACATCGAAACTTTTGGATTGAGCGCGTTGGTTAAAAAACCTTCGACATAAGCATTGAGAAGGCTGCGCTTCGTCAGGCTTGGAGAAACTGGGCCACTGGACTGAATGCCCATGTAAGCAGCCCAGACAGCTTTGGCTCCAATCCAACAAAGGTAAGCCGCACCCAAATATTTGACGATTGCGAAAGCGACCGCTGATTGGACAAGGATGATCGAGATTCCAAGAATTGACAAAGCGCCGTGCAGATAGAATGCAGACACAAAACCCAAAAGATTTGCAAATCCAGCCGTTCGTCCTGACGTCGGCACCGTCTTGGCAATCAACACACCATTTGGTCCAGGTGACATAACCAACAAAGCAGCGACCACGGTGAAGGCAAGGATTTGGGTTAGTTCCATAATCGCTCCTTTTAGTCCAAAAGCCTCAAACTACTTCGTTGCAGAAAAAACCCAAGACAAAGAAATAAACATTCTGAAGTCATCCCGAGCGAAGTCGAGGGATCTGTTTCCCGTTCATGAGATCCCTCGGCTTCGCTCGGGATGACAAACTCAATCTTTCTTAAACAAGTCTTTGCGTAATGTATTGAGTGAATTAGGATCGATCTTCACATGGATAACAGCCGGTCCGTTCAAAGCAAGCGCCTCTTTCAGAACCGGGCCAAGTTGACCAGGTTGATCAACGGCATAGCCTTTGGCTCCCGAGAGTTCTGCAACTTTGTTGTAAGCCGGACTATCGATCTCAGCGCCCAGCAAACGCCCACCGAAGAATTCCTGTTGGTAAGCTTTTTCCGCACCCCAGGCACCGTTGTCGAGCACAATGGCAACAACGGGAAGATTGTAGCGTACAGCCGTTGTAATCTCAGCCATTGTGAAGCCAAAGCCGCCGTCACCCATGATCGAAATCACCGGTCTGCCGGGTGCGGACGCGGCTGCACCTATCGCCGCCGCATAGCCAAATCCAACAAGGCCAAAGTCCAAAGGCGTGATCAAGCCAGGCGATTGATAATGGGCCAAACGGTCCGCCGACTGCAGACAGGCATTACCCGTATCAAGTGTCACGACAGCATTTTCGGGCAAGGCTTCGCGAATTTCAGCCAAGGCCCTTCTTGGATGCATTGGGCTGGTATTGTTGTTCGCTTCTTCTTGGCGTTCAACCAGCAACTTTGCGCGGTCCTGTTCGAACTGTTCGAGCCAAGGAACCCAGCTTTCAGACTTGAAATCGCTCTTGATCACTTCGGCAGTGATCGCTTCCGCGGTTTCTTTAGCATCGGCCTGCAAAGCCAGAGACGCCAGGAAATAGCGGCCAACGGCAGAACCTTCCAAGTCAACATGAACAATCTCTGCATGAGCTGAAATGTAGTCATGGGAAAAGAAGGTCGAATTGAAAGCGAGACGCGCGCCCAGGACCAGCAGGAAGTCGGCTGTTTTCGTCAGTCCAGAAGCTACCGTGTTTCCTCTAGGTCCACCTTGCCCAGCATAGAGAGGATGGCCGTGAGGCATGACATCTGCGTGACCTGTTGAGGCAACTACGGGTACGTTGAGCCTTTCAACCATCGTCTTAAGAGCAACAGTACCCTCAGACCACTTGAAGCCACCGCCGGCGACAATGACGGGTTGCTTCGCCTTAGACAACTTCTCGATTATTTGAGACACAGCTGCAGCTGGCGGTGGGCCAGCTTTGGCAATCTGAACAGCACCTGGTCGTGGAGGATCCACTTCAGCGGACATGAGATCACGCGGCACGTGCAAAACAACAGGCCCGCGTCTGCCAGACATCGCCAAGCGGATGGCATCTCGCAACATTTCAGCAAGACGTGAAGGGTCCGTTACCATAACTGATTTTTTGGAAATTGGCGCAAAGAGCGCGACCTGGTCAAACTCCTGGAAAGTATCTTTACCGAGATCTGGTCTGGAAATAGCACCAGCAATGGCCACCAACGGAGAGTAAGCCAGATGAGCCTCTGCCACTGCTGTGGCCAGGTTAACAACACCAGGACCCGCCTGCGCACCAAGCACAATACCAGGGCCTCCCGTCATGCGCGCATAGGCGTCGGCCATGTGACCAGCCGCTCGCTCATCGCGCCCGCCGACATAGTCGATCTCCTTGTGCTCATACATAGCATCGTAAAGCTCCAGCATGGAACCGCCTAAGAGCCCAAAAACAGTCTTGACGCCTTGGTCTCTTAAAACCTGGTAAACGGCTTCACCGCCGGTAATTTTTTTAGTCAAATCTTCCATCCTAACTCGAGGCCTTCGAAGACAGCTTCTTCAGCTGTCCGTGGAACGACAGCGTCCCCTATTATGTGTACTTCCAGATCCAGATCTGAGAGTTCGTTTTCCAAAGTATCATCTGCCTGATGGCCCATGGACAAGACCAGGCTGTCAACATTGTCCATGATGATTGGTTCGTCCGACAGCGTGTCCTGGAAATAGACCGTGTCGCCATCCGCGCCAAACAGCCTGGCATGTGTCCTGATCTTCACTCCCAGCTTATGCAAGCGTCCAACATAGTGGTTCCGTGTATAAAGCTGTAGCGTTTCGCCAGCCAATGCTGCGTTAACACACAGCGTCACTGAACAGCCGTCGGATGCCAATTGCTCCGCTAGGCCCAATCCGATCCAGTCTGCACGCCAATCTGCTATAACAACTGATGGCCCCACATTGGCACGACT
>CAJQQJ010000172.1 GCA_905480445.1 uncultured Alphaproteobacteria bacterium
TGCCAAATTGGCTATATCCAACCCTAAAAGTTGCAAATAACTGATCCTACTGGAAATCCATCGCTAATTCGGTAATGTCAGACGGGAAAATAGGCCTTATACTGAGGTCTCATAGAATGATCGATATTTTGATCATCTCTAACGGAAATGGGCAATGTCAACTAGGGCGAAGCTAGGTCAAATAGCACAGAAGTTTATTCTATTTCAAAATTATTTAACGCAGGTGCCTTCTGAAACCACTGGTTACAGCACACTGGAAGAAACAAATTGATTCTAAAAGGTTGTCGACTATGAAGAGAGCGCTCATTGTATCTCCCTTTTCTGAGAGGAAAGAAGCAGATATCGCCTACGCAAGAGAAGCTATGAGGTGGTGTCTCGACACCGGTATGGCACCGTTTGTTGGGCAATTGCTCTATGGAGAAATTCTGGATGACAGAGTGCCGAGCGATAGAACGCTCAGGCTTAATGCTGATCAGGAATACATCAAAGATGCCGATGTCGTAGTGGCCTTTGTGGATCGCGGTGTTTCAACAGAGATGGAAGCTGATGTCGAAATCGCGATGTCACACTCTTCACGCATCGAAATAGTCACGCTAAAAAGCCCGATAGGTCCCATCCGGCTTGCTTATGACCATCGAAGTTACGCAGCGCTTGGCGAGGAAATCCAGTCTTTGAAAAGTGGATCTTTCTGCTTGCACAGCGTTCTGCCTGAAGCCGACTATCTGGCACATCAAGCTGCTGTTAATTAGAGGTTATTGGGCAAGATACCCTTTTTAGCTGATGACGATTCGCAATTGAGGGCAGATCTATTTCTACTTTCTAGGATTTTCAGGCAGCATTGATCTGGGCTTGCGACGCTCTCGCGGGTCAGGTTTGGGGATAACCCAAGGGTCTTGACCCTCTTCAATAATGACTGCGTCTGGCTCTTTGCGCCAAGGGCCTTGAGCCCGGACTACTTCTGGCTTTTTCTTCTTTAGGCCTTTGTATTCCAACCAGGATTGTAGGTCTTCGTCTTCATCCTTGCTTGGCCATAGCTTTGCTTCTGGTCGAATGAAGAATTTCACCACGACCATGCCAGCAAGGAAACCACCGACATGAGCCCAAAAGGCAACTCCGCCAGCACTTGAGCTGTCACTAAAGGCTGAAAGTAGCTGGAAAGCAAACCACAAGCCAATCAATATGCGAGCGGACAAATAGATTGGGAAAACTAGGATCAAAACTCTGACACGTGCTCTGGGATGTAAAAGGAAATAGGCACCCACCACTGCAGATATGGCACCGCTGGCCCCGACCAAGGGTATAGAGGAGCCGTTGGCTGAGAGGTAATGAGCTACGCCAGCTGCAATTCCGCCAGCCAGATAAAAGACGATGAACTTGGCATGCCCCATGGCGTCTTCGACGTTGTCACCGAATGTGTTCAAAAACCACATATTGCCCGCGAGATGCCAAAAGCCCGCATGAAGGAAAAGCGAGGAGAATAAACCGACAATCGCTGAAACTTCGAAAGCTTGGAGATCCTTGGGTACCAGGCCGTAAGTGTTTATGAGGTTGTTTTCTTCGATTGTCGGCAGTCCAGACTGCCAAATGAAGATCAGAACACAAACGGCAATAATCGCCCAGGTGACATAAGGTGTCTCGACGAACTTTCGTGGGTTTCTATCATTGATGATCAAAAACAAAAGTTAGGCCTAGGCTGCGTCGCGCAGTGTTAGAATGACGGGCGTGTGGTCGGATGCTTTCATTTGAGCGCGAGGTTCGCGATCAATGACACAATCTTCCATGAGATCGGCTGCTTGCGGTGTCATCAGGAAGTGGTCAATGCGAACGCCATTATCTTTCTGATAGGCACCGCCGGTGTAGTCCCAGTAGGAGTAGATGTGTGGTGTTTTGTTTACCGTTCTGAAAGCCTCAGTCATGCCGAGATTGAGCATGGATCGGAAAGCAGCGCGGCTCTCAGGTTGACAAAGCGCGTCATTAGAAAATCCAACAGGATCGTAACAATCGTCATTGGTCGGGCAAACATTATAATCACCACCAAAAACAACTGGAATTTCCTCAGCGAGCAAAGTTTCCATGCGTTGCTTTAGGCGTTCCATCCAGCGAAGCTTGTAGGGGAACTTCTCCGTGTTAATCGGATTGCCATTGGGCAGATAGAGGCAGGCCGCACGGATGCCACCAATGTCAGCCTCCAGATAGCGCGCTTGCTCGTCTTCATCTTCACCGGGCAGGCGGTCCATGATCAAGGTGGGTTCTTGCTTAGAGAGGATCGCAACACCGTGGTAGGATTTCTGACCCTTGATGAGGCTGTGATAGCCCATGGCCTGAAAGTCCATTGCTGGGAACTGTTCGTCCTGGCACTTGATTTCCTGCATCAACAAGATGTCTGGGCTGGCTTTCTCGAGCCAAACTTTTATGTTCTCAATACGAGCGCGGACAGAGTTCACGTTCCAAATGGCAATGGTCGTCATTTCTGACCTAACTACATGATGTTAAAAGAAGTACCACAGCCGCAGGAGGCCGTTGCATTGGGATTGTTGATTTGAAAGGAGGCACCGATCAGTTCTTCGACAAAATCCACTTCAGCGCCGTCCATCAAATCTAGAGAAACGTCATCGACCAACAGGTAAACGCCGTCACGCTCAAATTTATGATCGTCGTCTTTGACTTTACTATCGAAGTCGATTTTGTACTGAAAGCCTGAACAGCCACCGCCGTTGACTTCCACGCGCAACATTAGGCCATCATCGCCTTCCAATTGGCGAAGATGAGCGACCCGCTTTGCAGCGTTCTCAGTTAGTGTAACTTTCCTTTGGGTCATGTTCGTCAGTCGTGTTATTTGAGACCAAGTTTAGCCTCCCTAGAATGTAGGGTCTGTAGGCCTGCTTGCCAAGTTAACTTCTTTCTTTTGAGCGATAAAAGCTTTTACTCATGTCTGTCTACGGTGATCTCAAGCCCTATGCCTCTCGTCCTGATCAAAGTAGGGGG
Organism: uncultured Alphaproteobacteria bacterium; assembly: GCA_905480445.1. Taxonomy (GTDB): domain Bacteria; phylum Pseudomonadota; class Alphaproteobacteria; order UBA7985; family CAJQQZ01; genus CAJQQZ01. The sequence continues at coordinate 2,986 of CAJQQJ010000172.1, forward strand.
CGTTTTTATGAGCAAGAAAAGTCGGAAAACCGCAATGCTTTCCAGCGTGACAGAGACAGAATTATCCACTCAGCGGCATTCAGAAAGCTAAAATTTAAAACACAGGTTTTTGTTTATCACGAAGGTGACTACTTCCGCACACGCCTGACCCATTCTCTAGAAGTCTCACAGATAGCCCGCTCAATCTGTCGAACTTTGGGGCTTAACGAGGACTTGGGAGAGGCGCTGGCTTTGGCACACGATCTTGGCCATCCGCCGTTTGGTCACGCCGGGGAGCGGTCGCTGGACGAAATGATGAAGGCTTCCGGTGTGGAAAGTGGCTTTGATCACAATGAACAAGCTATCCGCATCCTGACTTTCCTAGAACACCGATACGGCGCACACGATGGCCTCAACCTCACTTGGGAATCGATTGAAGGCATCGCAAAACATAACGGACCGTTGCACCAGGCACCACCTTCAATAAAACGCTTAGACGAGGATTGGCCACTGGAATTGACGAGCCATTCGTCACTCGAGGCGCAAGTGGCTGCTCTCGCAGATGATATTGCCTACAACAATCATGATATTGATGATGGTGTGCGGGCAGGGCTGTTTGAGCTCGACGAGTTGCGCGTTGTACCCTTGATCGCTGATTTGTTGACTGACGTTGACCAGCTCTACCCGGGTTTGGCAACGGAGCGCCGCACCTTTGAGCTGGTCCGTCGTATGATCAACTATATGGTCACGGATGTTGTCGATCACACAAATGAAAACCTGAAGAAAATCTGCCCTGAAACTGTGGCTGACGTACGTTCTGCCGGTGTCACTTTCGTAGGCATGTCAGAAGCCATGAAAGACAACGACCGAATTCTCAGGGAGTTTCTCTTCACGCGTATGTATCGCCACCACCGGGTCAATAAAATGATGGCGCAGGTTCAGTCCGATACTAAAGACTTGTTCGACTATTTTATGAATGAACCTCAGGCTTTGCCCCTTGATTGGACTTTTTTGGGAGATAACAGCAGTGACCAAGCCCGAGCACGGCTGGTTTGCGATTATATTGCTGGTATGACGGACCGCTTCGCTCTAGAAGAGCATCGGCGATTATTTGATATCTATTCCCGAACTTAAGTCTGAATAGACAAGCCCCAACATTAACTGTTTTACCAAAGCTAGTCCCATGAACCTATTCGCGCATTTTCAGCAATCATTACTCAATGAATTGAACAAGTTACAGTCCTCCGGCGATTTGTTGGCAGATGTCAGTTTCGATCGTGTTGCCGTTGAGCCTCCGCGTGATGCTAGTCACGGTGACGTGGCGACAAATGCTGCAATGGTTTTGGCAAAACTAGCAGGTTGGAAACCAAGAGATCTGGCGGAAAAGCTAGCTGTCGCCATTCAGGAGTGGCCGGAAGTTGAGTCTGTTGATGTGGCTGGCCCT
>CAJQQJ010000173.1 GCA_905480445.1 uncultured Alphaproteobacteria bacterium
AGCCACCACACCCAGCGGTGTTTTCAGCGAGTAATTCATGTGCCCCGCCACGGCGTTGCCCATCACACGGCCCTGGTCATGACGGCCGACTTCTGCGTAATAGCGGATCGCGGATACCGACCAGTCAACCTCATCGGCCGCTTCCTTGAATGGCTTGCCCATCTCACGGCTCATGGCCTCGGCCAGCTGTGGCTTGAGTGTGTGCATGTGGTTGGCGACTTCATGCATGGTCTCTGCACGCTCCAACCCCGACTTGGCCCACCAGATCTTCTGCGCTGCCTTCGCTGAGGCAACAGCTTGGTCAATCTCTGCGCTAGAGCTTTCCGCATACTCACCGATGCGGTTCTCGGTCGCCGGGTCAATGATATCGAACCCCTTCGTGGCATCGGAGGCCCGGAACTGGCCATCGATAAAGACTTGCCCCGACAGGCTTTGCATTTTCTCTAGTACGGACATGGCGCTTTACTCCCTGAATGATCATTGATGCCTTGTGGCTTTGGAAAAGAGTTTAGTGCAAGGCATGAAAAAGAAAAGGCCAATCTGTACTTTACCTTCGTGCGGAATCTATCGAAATCGGCGACTTGTCTAGCCCCTTCTAGTCCCGCTGTGATTGATTCTGGTGCTGCACTGATTGAATGAAATCGCACCCAATTTACCACAGAATGCATTCCATCAAATTGCCTTGACACGAGGCTCCTTCGCTCCTCTCTTGCCCTCTTCCTGTGAGGAGGAATTTACTGATGTTGTTCACAACCCGAAACCTTGAAGCCCAAAACCCTGTGGAGGCTAAGGCTTTGTTCCGCCGCCTTTCCCACTCTCTAGCGGCTTTGGCTATGCTCTTTGTGATGAGCACCAGCGATGCCCTGGCTATCCGACAACTAACCGCTGAACAGATCGCCGCGGCGCAGGCTTACATTGCTGAACAGGATTTAGGCGACGCACCAGATATTGAACTGGATGTATCTGGCCGCGAGCCACCTACACGTTCCCCAACGGCACACGCTTTATTCTTGGCCGTGATGGCACTGTCATATTTAGCTCACTGACTGGCAGTCCTAGTCAAGGTACTGGATCCACCACTCAGGAAGATGTAGGTGGCGACGGCGAGAGTGGTCCAGCGGAAGCCGCGAGTCCAGAAGCAAGTCCTGAATCAAGCCCTGGCCAAAACCCACTTTAACAGCCTCGAGGCTTAGGTGAGAAACAGGAGCATGGTTTGGAATTGCGCGGAAGCTCTCCATGCGGTTTACTCACTGGGTGTTTTCTGCTGCTTGTCTGTAAATTGGATTGCTGGACGTTGGAAAAATGAGGAAAACCTCTGGATTCTTTGCTAGACTGCTTTCTGTCATGTCAAACACCAAAGCACTTCTCGCCTCATTGCTGATTCTTCCAACGTTCCTGCTGCTCTCGGCCTGCGGTGATGGCAGTCTGCTGTTCTCTACGCCCTATCGTTTGCAAGACAATGCGGATTGGGCTGCGGGTCCGAGGCCGCTCAACCATCGGGGCATTGTGCGCGACTATTATGAGGAGCATTTCTCCCGCAATATTGGCCTGCTGAAGATCGACACCCTGCAAAGCTACAAGAGCAACAACAGCGACAAGCGCCGCTGGGGAGCCTGCAGCTTTGCCCGCTACCGCGCGCTTTCTGGCCCCGGACTGCCGGTCGGAGTGGTTGAAGAAAGCTGGAACCTGGTCCTGATCCGCAACGACAAAGTGGTTGGATTTGTTGAAGACGGCTGTGTCGCCTTCAAAGCCAACCAGGTGATCATCAGAAAACAGGGTAGCTACCTGAGTTGGTGATTTTGAGTGCTGACATTCATGAGATCCCAGTGTGAATCAAAAGCGAACCTATCTTATGACAAACCTGTGGATAAACAGATGGCCTTAGAGACACAACCTAGATGGCGGCGCCATTATAAACCGCTAATCAACGATGAGCTGTTATCCAGCAACATTGTCTTAGTGGGGAAAAAGAAGTCTGGCGCAACTGCTCCAATAACGCCGATGGGTTTGAATGTAAATGAAGCCAGCTCTTATGCTGTGCGTGTTCGGTTGACAGAGACTGAGTTGAGTAATCTTCTTCGTTTACGAGTAGCAGCCTTCGAAACTGCCAATCACCGCGCAAAGTCTTTCTTTGGCCGGTTCATAAACTGGACTACAGGTGAAAACGTTGACTATGTTCGTTTCACAGGAACCCAACTCATTCAGCTTTTCCAAGCGACTGAAAGTAACCTTTCTAGCGACTTAGAGCCACTAGCCAATTACGGCACTCCCTTAGCTTCAGCACAAGAACTGCAAAGACGTATGACGGCGAAAGCAGAAGAGAACAAAATCTAAACTCATCCCGGCGTAGGCCGGGATCCCTGTCCAAAGGAGCCCTGAGGTTCCGAGAAATCCCAGCCTGCGCCGGGATGACGTTTGTTTTTGAAAAGTCGTAAAGTAGCCTTACTGAATTCGGATTAGCTCAAAACAGCCAGCCCCAAAAGATCGTCAGTAGAGCAGCAATCAGCAACAAGGCACCGCCCCAAAGGGCATAAATCCAGCCGGAACGCTCCTGAGCCTTGCGTTCTGCAACTCTGCGGGCGCGGGCTTTGTCGGCCCAGAAATTGCGGCGCGGGTGTTCGTCTGGATCTGGCTCGCCGGAAGCCGATGCTTTGGATTTGCTAGCAGCTTGCCTCGCTGCCTCTTCTTCAACCGCCTGCAAAGGCGCGGTCAGTTTCCGTAGGCAGTCCTCGTCGCTCAGTTCGAAGCCACCCAGCACAATCATCTCTTGCAACCAACGTTGGTCGTCGGCCCAGCCGAAGTGATCTTCTAGTAAGCGCCAGACATTGAGGTGGATCGCTTTTGATTCCTGCGCTCCTACGCCTAGCGCGTCGGCTTTGATCAGATGTTCAACCAGATGATATTCGGTGTCTGTATGCTCAAAGCCTGAAAGCTCTGTCATTTGATCTATGACTGCGCGCCAAAAATCAACATTCGCCAGAGGGTCATCCGCTTGCTCGAAATGACGGTTTATCTCTTCAAGCAACCCAGTTGGCGCGGTTCCCCACCAGGCTGGGTGAGTTTGTGCTTCATTTGAGTTTACTGGTGCGGTCATAGATGGTGGCTCTGTTTCGGTCCCGCCTTGCTAAACCATTTCGCCACAGAGGAAAATTGAAAAGGGAAAATTGAAAAGGCTCAATCGCGAGAAGCATCAGAGCACTTCTCTCACCCATCCTGCCCAGATCTCCACACTCCCCCACTCAAACTGGTCGCATTGGTTCCCCCTATTCGAACCAGCTGGCCCTATACGCTTGCGAGATTCAGTCTAAATGCTTAATGCAGAAAAGTTCGAGATTCTTATGGCTTAGGGCGGCAGGTATCTGCGCCCGCTTCAGGAGGTTACCACCATGAGCCCACTAGATAAAACCAATGA
>CAJQQJ010000174.1 GCA_905480445.1 uncultured Alphaproteobacteria bacterium
AAGCCGGTCCATAAAAGTTCAATTCCGTGAGCCGCTAATTGTTGGGAATTTGACGTTTCTTCAAGAAACTCTAACCAGCTTCAAAATGTAGTACAAAAAGTAGTACAATTAAGCTGGTATTGGAGTGGTTTTTTACTTGGCGCCTTGATGCAAAGCATTGAAATTAAATAGTTTATGGTCTATTCTCCCTTGAGAAACGACACAAAACTCGGAACTGCCCCCGGGCACCATTTTCCAAATAAAATCAATTACTTATTGCTCGATTTGAACTTCTGAATCTAGTGTTTTACAGTTCCACAAAGCTTACACAAAAATGCACAAATTTGTGCCGGAGATTAAGCCCAGTGGAAAAACATTCGATTCTTGGCGGAAAGGTTCATGTTTACATGCGCCCAGGGAGCCCCGTTTGGCAGTGTTCCGCCTATCTTGCTTCGAAAAACAGACGAGTCAGCACTAAAGAAGAGAGCCTCGCGAAGGCCAAGGACTTCGCCGAAGACTGGTATCTAGGTCTGATTGGAAAATACAAAGAAGGTGTGTTGGTATCTGAACGAACCTTCAAACATGCGGCGGACAGGTTCGTCGTAGAGTACCAAGTTGTCACTGAAGGAGACAGGAACGCAAAGTATGTCTCTGATCATAGTGCTAGACTGAGAAACCATTTGATTCCGTACTTCGGGCAAATGGGTCTTTCAGAGGTCAGTGCAGGCGCAGTTCAGGATTATAGAATTATGCGAATGCAGGGAGGTGATGGCTTTAGCCCACCTTCAACAAGCACAATGAAGCATGAGATCGTAACTCTTCGTCAGGTTCTCAAAACAGCACTGCGGCAGGGATGGCTACAAAATCTCCCAGACCTTTCTGCGCCTTACCAAATGTCAAAGAAGGTTTCGCATCGCGCGTGGTTTTCGCCAGATGAATACAAGAAGCTTTATACCGCTACGCGAGCCAATATTAGGAGAGCACAAAACTCCTATCACACTCGCATGGCAGCTCAGTTACATGACAAAGTTTTGTTTATGGCAAATACCGGTATTCGTCCTGACGAAGCCAACTGGCTTGAGTACCGGGATATCGAGATCGTTGAAGATTCCGCCACCGGCGAAACGATTCTCGAAATAGAAGTCCGCGGTAAACGCGGTGTAGGCTATTGCAAAAGCACCACCGGTGCTGTTCGGCCTTTTGAAAGAATGGTTGACAGAAATCAACCGGAACCGACGGACCGTCTATTTCCGGCTGATCACAAGAAACAGTTTAATAGAATATTGGACGAAGAAGGTCTCAAGTTTGATCGGCAAGGCAACCGCAGAACTCTTTATAGTTTAAGGCACAGCTATAGTTGACCGACTCTAAAGTGATTCAAAATATCTTTCGAAAGATTTGATGTGCTGTTTGCCCAGTCTTTCGCCTGATTGCTTTGGCTTGTGCCCACTTTTGTTCGATGGGGTTTAAATCTGGAGAGTATGGCGGAAGGTATTCGAGAATGTGACCAGCATCTATGATCGCCTTTTGAGTATCCGCTCGTTTATGAAAGGTAGCATTATCCATAATGATTACCGAATTTGCTGGTAGTTTGGGCAGTAAATCATGAGTAATCCAAGTATGAAAAACATCGCTGTCCACATTGAAGTCACACAGCCAAGTCGTCAGCAAGGTAGTTCCAATCAACGCTCCAATGACATTGACATTGACATTGACACGACCACGGGCATTCCAGTCTTGTACGCCATAGCAGCGGCTCCCCTTTGCGGCATACCCATGAGTGCGTGGCATATCATGGGCAAATCCGCTCTCGTCAATATAAAGCAAAGGCTTACCAGCTTGCTTATAGGCCTCAATCTTTGAACGGAAGTATCGTCGTTTGTCTTCGTTCGCCCGTGGATGACGCAGTGCTTTTTTTATATGTCACGCCAAGCTTGCGAAGTGCCTGCCAGATCGCCTTCGGACAGACGCCAAACCGAGCAGCTCGTTCATACTGATAAGCATCCGGGAAATCGCGCACGTCCGCGCTCAAAGCATCGAGGTCAATTTTCCGGGGACGGTTCTCGCGGGTTGCTTTCGGAATGATCTCTTTTGACCAGCGAACTAAGGTCGCAATGCCAACGTTAAAACGCTGAGAGGTTTCAACATAGGTTAACTTTTTCTTTTCACGAAAGAAAAGCACGTGACGACGGAAATCAAGACTATAACTCATAAATTTACCATAGCCGTTTTAAAGTCGCTTAGCTATACTGGTCTCGACCAATGCCATATGGCATTGCTTGCTGAAGTCATCAATCACATTGAAGACCCGAAGACGACGACCGTTGCTCAACTGGTCACTCATGAAATCCATACTCCAACGTTGCCCAACAGCTGTTGGTAACACCATTGGACGTCTGACGATGGCTGTACGGCGCTTTTGTTTGCGTTTACGCACCTGAAGACGTTCCTCGCAATAAATGCGATATGTCCTCTTGTGATTTGCCCTGAAGCCTTCTCGCTGCAACATCACATGGATACGCGGATGGCCAAAACGTCTGTGTTCATCCGATAATCCCTTGATCTTGTTACGCAAAGCCGTATCCGGTTCTTTGCGGCTGCGATACCTGGCCGTCGACCGAGGTGCCTGAGCCAGACTGCAAGCACGTCGCTGGCTCAAACCCAACTCTTGCAACATGCTCACAACTCGACGACGGACTTCAGGGCTCAGATCTTTTTTAAAACTTCCTCCAGAGCCATCTTGTCCAACGATAAATTTGCAACCAGTTTCTTTAGTCGGCGATTCTCGTCTTCAAGGTCGCGAAGTCGTTTGGCCTCCGAAATTTCCATCCCACCGTACTTTGATTTCCATTTGTAAAAGCTGGCATCCGACATGCCATGGCGACGGCAAAGGTCTTTGGCACTCATGCCAGCTTCGTGTTCTTTCAAAATGCCGATAATCTGTTCATCAGAAAAACGTCGTTTCATTAGTGTCTCCTCAATTCAAAAATAGAAAAACACTAACTCCGCTGTGGATCAAGATTTAGGGATAAGGTCGCACGACGCAATATCGAAACAACCGATGTGAGAACGCGCATTTACCAATTCGGAAGCGGGAGAGGGCAAT
>CAJQQJ010000175.1 GCA_905480445.1 uncultured Alphaproteobacteria bacterium
CATTTCGTCCAATCCGCCCCTAATTCATGTGCTGAGGTTTCAACATGTTAGGATCGGATTGCAAAGTCACTTTTCCGTCAGTCTAACCACAATGCCGTCCCAGCCATCGGTTAACAGATAGACAGCGCCATCTGGGCCGACTTTGATGTCTCGGATACGGCCGAACTCGCCCTCAAAATAGCGTTCTTCGGCTATGACTTGCTCACTTTTCAAGATAAGCCGAGATAAGAGCTCACCTCTTAGGGCACCGGCCAATAGCGATCCTTTCCAGGACGGGATAGCAGGATTGGGCGGGTCGTAAAACGTCAAGCCAGACGGAGCGATAGACGGGTCCCAGTAATATTTAGGCTGTTCGTAGCCTGGCGCTGAGTTCCCCAGTTTGTAGCCACCACCCGAATAGGTCTTGCCGTAGGAGATTAGCGGCCAACCGTAGTTCCTGCCAATCTGAGGCTTGTTGACTTCATCTCCTCCGGCATCTCCGTGGGACGTGGTCCAGAGAGCAGCTGACACCGGATCAATCGTAGCACCTTGCGGATTACGGTGACCTATTGACCAGATCTCAGGCAAGGCGTGTTTGCCATCGAAGGCTGGGTTGTCGCTGGGGATTGATCCATCTCGGTTGATACGAATGATAGAACCGGCATGGTCGAAAGGGTCTTGCGCTCTAGATGGGTTTCCTCGGTCACCCAAGGTGACATAAAGCGTCTTATCCGGAGCGAAGCGTATGCGAGAACCAAAGTGACGACCACCACGTCCTTTGATGTTAGACGTGAAAATAGTTTCGAGGCCGGTTAGTTGTTTGGTTGTCAGGCTTACCTGAGCGCGAGCAACTGCCGTCCCTGACTTCTTGCCGTCTGCTGAAGGCTCTGAATAACTGAAATAGATCGTGTTGTTGTTAGAAAAGTCAGGATCCAAGGCTAGGTCTAAAAGACCTCCTTGACCATTGTCATCAATCTTTGGAAGGCCAGAGAAAGGCGCGGACAATACTCCATTCTTTACGTGCCGTAAGGTGCCAGCACGTTCGGTTACCAAGAAAGAGCCGTCAGAAAGAAAGGCCACGCTCCATGGCGTGTCGAGACCACGAGCAATGATCTCATGATTGAGTTCGACGCTGGGTTTGCGCTCTAGGCAGCAAATGGCATCGTCGGCTTTTGCTGGAGAACTAAGAAGCAATGCGGAACTGGTTGGATTGATGACCGCAAAGGACAGAGCAAGAATGACTAAAGTAGGTTTTAGATTGTACACAGAGTTCTCTTTCTTCTTTTCAGCAGGGGCGGTAGGGCGCTGTCGTTCCCCTAACAATCATTTCAACGCCTAACTGGCTACGGAGGATCTCCGTTGGCTTATTCTCTAATATAGTGATGGCGAGATGATGGCCGGCTTGTTGGCCAATTCGTCGGGCAGGGATACGAACCGTTGATAGGGGCGGTTCCATGTCGGCTGAACCAGTGAAATCTCCAACGCCAACGATAGAGAGGTCATTGGGAACAGAGAGACCTAAACGTTGGCAGGCAAAGCTTGCTCCCTGGGCAATGATATCATTTCCACAAACAATGGCACTGGGTATCTTGTCGTTTGAAAGCAACTCCAAACAAGCATTCTTGGCCTTGGTGATCTCGTACACAGATTGAACGGTCCATTGGTCGGCAGGTTCCATTCCAGCTTCTGACAGGGCTGTTCTGGCACCTTGCAGTCTTTTGCGTGCCCGATCATTGTCGTCTGTGGGAGGAAAGGCAATGCCGATTTCTTTGTGGCCCAAATCAATCAAATGTTTGGTGGCCAAATATCCTGCCTCGTAGTTATCTGTTCCAACGCAAGATATTTCGGATGCAGGATCATAGTTCCAGATTGAAATCGCTGGGATGGCCCTTTGTTCGATTGTTTTGTAAGTGGCCTTTAAGTGTTGCAATCCAATCAAGGCGATGCCGTCGACCTGGAGTTCTAGGAACTTTCGCAGGATATCCAGTTCTTGGTTCAAATCGTAATCATGGGTCGCGATAAGAATTGAAAAACCCGACTGTTTAACAACATCGGAAAAGGCCTGAATGACTTCGGCAAAGATGGCATTTGTTACTGTTGGTACTATGACACCAATTGTTCCACTGCGCTTGCCACCGACAGATTTGGGCTTGCGGTTGCGAACATAACCCAGCTTCTCAACAGCCTGATCGACTGCACTACGCGTATTAGGCCGCACGAGGTGAGGATGGTTGAACACCCTTGAAACTGTAGCAGGTGAAACTTTCGCCATTCTTGATACGGAAAAAATATCAATGGTATCTTGTTGTTTTTTAGCCATAAATTCAGTTTTCTGAAAATTAATGAAAACTTTTGCAATACTATTTTCATGATTTAGATTCCTTGTCAAATCTTAGCCGCCGAATTCCGGTGCGCGATCCCGTTCAAATGAGAAAAAAACAATGACAACAGAAGTTAATGAAGAAGCCCGCGTCGGAGAATTGATTGCTAAAGCGCGCGCAGCAATGGATGCTTATGAGAAACTGGATCAGGGCCGTGTTGATGAAGCTGTAACAGCTCTAGCCTGGTCGATTTACAAACCGGAAAACGCGAAGATGTTGGCTGAGTTGGCTGTTGAAGATACCGGAATCGGCAATGTTCATTCTAAGATCATTAAGAATACCCGCAAAACCTTCGGTACGTTGCGTGATTTGATGCGTGTAAAAACTGTCGGGGTCATTTCTGAGGAAAAAGAACGCGGCTTGGTCAAATACGGCAAGCCGGTTGGTGTCGTTGGAGCGGTTTGCCCCTCAACAAACCCAGCAGCGACCCCAGTGAATAAAGCTATGATGGCGCTTAAAGGTGGCAATGCCGTTGTTATTGCACCGTCACCCGCAGGCTATCACACGACAACAAAAACTGTTGAATTGATGCGGGAAGAGCTGGTTAAAGTCGGCCATCCCGCAGATTTGGTTCAGATCTTACCTGCTCCCGTTTCAAAAGAAACAACTCAACAATTGATGAACCAGTGTGACTTAGCCGTTGTCACTGGA
>CAJQQJ010000176.1 GCA_905480445.1 uncultured Alphaproteobacteria bacterium
CCTTAAAGGTTGGCATGGTAGGTGCACGCATATGAAAAACCGCGGCTTTATGGGTGTGGTGAACAGTATGGGCTTGCGCGGTTGAAAAATTCAACAAGCATATGACGAGCGTCAAAACCGCGCCTTTTAAAATACAAGGCATTGTTTAAATCCGTAAATAAAATAATCAAAATATGGTTTTGCGCTCCAATGAGAGGGTTATTGCAAACTGCAAAGAGTCGAACCAAGAAGGTCCGCGAGTCATCAGAGTCGAATCAACAGATAGAGAGAATTCTTAGAGTCTCTGAGAAAGGTTGGCGTTAGTAATTTGAGAGGAATCGATCAGGAATCGATGCAAAATGCAAAATTTCAGACGAGACTTCGAGTCTCAAATCAGGCGAAAACCTACCAAATATAAGGAGATTCTAGCTGCAAAGCCGGTCTTTGATCAAACCACTGGCTTTTCCGAAGTCCATTTGTCCAGTGTACAAGGACCGCAATTGAGCCATGACTTGGCCCATGTCCTTGACTGAACTTGCACCAGTCTCGTCGATAACTTTCGCGACAGCCTCGGCTATTTCTTCCTCGGACATGGCACGTGGGAGGAAACGTTCGATTACTTCGATTTCTTCGCGCTCTTGGTCTGCAGTTTCTTGGCGCCCTGCATTTTCATAAATTTCAATGGTTTCTCGACGTTGCTTAACCATTTTCTGCAATAGAGCGAGAATTTCCTGTTCATCAATCCCGTCGTAATTGTCTTTCTCACGGGCTGCGATGTCTCTATCTTTTATCGCTGCCATAATCAGTCGTAAGGTCGTAGTAGACCTCTTTTCCTTGGCTTTCATTGCAGATTTGAGGGCCAAGTTAAGATCGTCACGAAGCATTGGAATACTCGAGAAAGTTTAGGAAGATCTGAATCTAACTGAAAGACCCAGAAAAAGCAAACAAGGAATTTTTGCCTAACCGGTTGATAATTATAAGCTTTTACCGCCTGCGATAAAAAAACCATTTGTTCTACAATCGCTTGACCTCAGAGCAAACTTTCCTTATCACTCGCTGTCGAGAATCCGGTTGTCACCTCGAATCCCCTGAAAGCCAAAGAGCATGACTCAAACGCGCCCAATCCAGCCTTCTAAAGCCAATGCAGCATTAGTATTAGCAGACGGAACGGTTTTTTGGGGCCGCGGCATCGGTCTGAAAGGTGATAACGTCGGTGAAGTCTGTTTCAACACCTCGTTAACTGGTTACCAAGAAGTTTTGACTGATCCTTCTTACGCAGGGCAGATCATCACTTTCACATTCCCGCATATAGGTAATGTAGGCACGAACATTGAAGACCTTGAGTCTTCAATTCAAGCGGCCAGAGGTCTTGTCGTACGGGCCGATATCACTGAACCAGCCAATTGGCGCTCTGCGCAGCATTTGGATAGTTGGCTTATCGGTCGGCAACTTACCGGTATAGCAGGCGTAGACACGCGTCAGCTCACGAAAAAGATCAGCAAAGCCGGTGCGCCTCATGCAGTGGTGTCCTATCCTGAAAATGGTGTTGTCGATATCGAGGCTTGTCTTGCAAAGGCACGGTCCTGGGCCGGTTTAGAAGGGATGGATCTGGCCAAAGAGGTCACCTGTCAACAGACCTATCATTGGCAAGAGAGTGAGTGGTCTCTCAAAGATGGTTTTGGCGAACAAACCCAGCCAATGCAAAAGGTTGTGGCTATTGATTATGGTGCTAAGTGGAACATTTTACGTTGCTTGGCCGGACAAGGGTGCGAAGTGACCGTTGTTTCAGCCGAAGCAACCGCTGAAGAAATCCTAGCACATAACCCCGATGGCATTTTCCTGTCTAACGGACCAGGTGATCCTGCGGCAACGGGTGTGTACGCAGTGCCGACTGTTCAAAAGCTCATTGATTCAGGTAAGCCAATTTTTGGCATTTGCTTAGGCCATCAAATTTTGGCGTTGGCTTTGGGTGCTAAAACGAAAAAGATGCATCAGGGCCATCGTGGTGGCAATCATCCAGTAAAAGACTTCCAGTCTGGCATGGTGGAAATCACGAGCCAAAATCACGGCTTTTGTGTTGACGAAGACAGCTTGCCTGAAAATGTTGAAGTAACGCATCGCAGTCTGTTTGATGGGTCCAACGAAGGCCTTCGTGTAAAAGATGCTCCGATCTTTTCAGTTCAGTACCATCCTGAGGCCTCTCCAGGTCCACAAGACAGTCACTACCTGTTCAAACGCTTTATTGAAAATATAGAAGCCTCAAAAGCAGCTTAACTTTTACAAAGATTTTCGATGATTTCCGGCATTGCCGGACCAACATCTGGATGCTTCATCGCAAAAGCTAGTGTTGCAGCGACGAAACCTCTTTTGCTGCCACAGTCGTAACGCGTACCGTCGTAAACCACGGCGTGACAATCATGGGCGCCCAACATCGTCACCAAAGCATCTGTAAGCTGGATTTCGTTGCCTGCACCAGGCTCTTGTTCTTCCAAAACAGAAAAAATTTCAGGTTCCAAGATGTAACGTCCGGTTATGGCCATCCGAGAGGGTGCTTTTTCTAGGCTTGGCTTCTCAACCATGCCATTGACCTTCATCAGGGTCGGCGAAAGTTGATCTCCATCCAGAATCCCGTACCGCGAAACTTGTTCTTCAGGCACGATTTCAGAAGCGACGACGTTGCCGCCCTTTTTATCATAGACGTCGACAAGCTGCTTCAAGCATCCAACCTCTGCATCGATCAAGTCATCGCAAAGCAGGACGGCGAATGGTTCATTGCCGACCATGGACCGGGCGGACCATACGGCATGGCCTAAACCCTGTGGAACTTGCTGTCTGGTGTAGGCGACCTGTCCGGGCTTCAACAAGCCAGCACGGATCTCTTTAATCAGATCCTTCTTGTCTCGGTTCTTTAACGTTTGGATTAATTCAAACGGGTAATCGAAGTAATCTTCAATCGTCGCCTTGCCTCGACCGGTCACAAATATGAATTCTTCGATGCCAGCTTCCAAGGCTTCGTCAACAGCATATTGGATGATTGGCTTATCGATAATCGGAAGCATTTCTTTTGGCATGGCTTTAGTCGCTGGCAAAAATCTGGTGCCAAGACCGCCAACCGGAAAGACTGCTTTTTTAATCTTTTGAGACATAGATGTTCGCTCTTTCGGGCAATTTATGGGAGGCTATAGGCGTTAGGACCTTCTTCAAGCAAGCAAAAAGGGATCTAGGTCAGGTTCGCAGTAAAATGGGGGCTCCAGACTAGAAAATAGCTTGATTTCTTGCCTGAAGTTAGTAAATGGCCGCTCACCGATTTATTTGCAGCATTCGAGAGGTCCCTATGACAGAAATCAAAGAAGGCGTTCCTATGAAGCCCGTTTTTGTTTTTGGAACATTGATGGACCCCGCCCTCTTTGCTGCGATCACGTCTAAGCCACTATCACCTGCTGATCTGGTTCCAGCCGTTGCTAAGGGATGGAAGCGGGTTGTTGCTGAAGGCAAGTCCTACCCAATGTTGATGCCCTGTCCAGATGGCGAAGTTGAGGGCTTTGTTGTTAACAATTTGAGCGCGGACGATCTTGCTAAAATGCAGTTCTACGAGACTGACGAGTATCAGCTAACGTCAATTGATTTGACCGTTGACGGCGAGGCATGTGAGGCTCAGGTTTATCTCAATTCGGGTCGATTGACAGCGAGCGACCAGCCTTGGTCATTTGACGATTGGAAGGCCACCAGTAAAACCCTAGCCGTAGCTGTCGCTTCCCAAGTCATGCCTCTGTTCGGACAGTATTCTTTGCGTGAAATTGATATCATTTATGACCGTATCGAAGAGCAATTGGCAAAAGAGTACGCTGTAGCTGCCTGAAACTGAACTAGAACTTGGTTCTCTGTGGAATGGATATTTCGTTGCTGACACACGATGTCAGTAGTGCAATGCTATCCTACGCCAACCTAACTAGATGGCGGAGCTCATTCGATGGACAGTCTTTCACTTTATCTCCCAGGCATCCTTCTTGCCTACGGTGCTTTTTTCATAGGGATCGCTAGCCCTGGACCCAACGTGCTTGCTGTTATCGGAACCTCAATGTCACTTGGCCGCAAGTCCGGTATAGCTCTAGCTCTAGGCGCAGCCGGAGGCTCCTTTTGTTGGGCTTTGTTAACCGTCATTGGTTTGTCCGCTCTCATTGGTGCCTATGCTTCGGCATTGCTTGTGATCAAAATCCTTGGCGGTTGTTATTTGCTCTGGTTGGCGTTTAAGGCCTTTCGCTCTGCCGCGGCCAAGCATGACATACAAGCCAAAAGTTTGGCGCCAGGAACGGGATCATTTGGTGGCTTTTTTCTTCGGGGTCTGATCATCCAAATGACGAACCCGAAGGCCGCTTTGTCATGGATCGCCATCATTTCATTGGGATTGGCGCCGGGAGCTCCTCTGTGGGTTGGTGCCGTGATTGTCTTGGGCACAGCAGTTTTGTCAGTTCTTCTCCACCTCCTTTATGCGGTGGCTTTTTCTACTCCTCTCATGGTGGTGCTCTACAGTAAAGCGCGTCGGACAATACAAATGGCTTTAGGGGTTTTCTTTGCGGCAGCAGGTGTAAAACTTCTGTTGAGTCGTGGTTAGGGAAGCAAGTAGATGAACCGAGTAGAAAAATTCGAACACTTGAAATCTCTGCATGACAGAGAAGGCATTTTTGTCATCGCAAATGCATGGAACGGTGGGTCCGCGAAAATTCTGACAGCCCTTGGTTATGAAGCCCTAGCGACAACCAGCGCTGGATTGGCATTTTCATTAGGTACGCGTGATTCAGCTAATTGCCTAACCAGAGACCAGGTGCTCATGAATGCAAAAGAAATCGTTGAGGCCACGGACTTGCCTGTTTCCGGCGATCTAGAAGAGGGCTTTGGACCCTCCCCGGACGACTGTGTCATGACCGTTAAGCTGGCTTGCGACATTGGACTGGTTGGCGGTGCAATCGAAGACGCAACAGGTGATTCTGCGGATCCAATTTTTGATTTCGACCTCGCGGTTGAACGCATTGCGGCAGCAGCTGAAGAGGCCAAAAAACAGAATTTTCTTCTGACGGCGAGAGCGGAAAATTTCCTCTATGGAAAACCTGACTTAGACGACACGATCAAACGATTGGCGGCTTTTGAAAAGGCAGGTGCGGATGTTCTTTATGCACCCGGGCTACCTTCCCTCGATGCCATCCGCGAAGTTTGCAGTGCTTTGAATAAGCCGGTCAATGTTGTCATGGGATTGACCGAGCCTAAACTGACGGTCGCTCAGTTGAAGGAAGCCGGTGTGAAACGTATCTCGGTTGGTGGTTCATTTGCCAGGGCAGCACTCGGTGGCTTCATGAGAGCAGCCCAAGAAGTCCTAGAGCAGGGAACGTTCGGTTATGCCCAGGAGGCTGTACCAGACGCCGTAGCTGCCGGTTACATGGCCGACAAAAAGCGACCTTAAGCGACTTTTTCTACCACCATATAGCAGTGGACGTAGTCCATAGCGTGCCCGGTAGGATCCTCTGCGACTAGATCCTCGTAGTTTTGGTAAAAGGCATCGACTAATTGAGCCTTTTCCTCTTCCGAGCGCTCATCACTCAAGGCCGTTTTGAAAACTGTTTCGCTCCACGACCGCATGGTTGGGATCAAGGAGACTGCGTAGTCGCGGTTGGACATTTCAGAGCTATCATTGAATTTCCGCTGGTAGGGGCAATCAACGACACCTGTGAAAGAGGAAGCAACTCTGAGCCCGGCTTTGTAAACTGGTGAGTTTAGATCTTTCATAGGCGCGGTGAACTGCTCTTCAGTTCTGTAGAACTGTGGGAAAGTGGCGTTCTTGTATTCCTGATCTGTAATCTGCCCTGCGTCTCTCATGTCTTCCCACAGTTGATGGAAAGTGTTGAACATGTTGACGCCGCCGGTGTTGCCTAGATAGCGTCCTTCCTCATCAATGCAAAAATTCATGAAGACAAAACGCCCGCCAACAGCTAACTCGGCGGCCCTAGCCAGCAGAATGCCTTCCCAGTCTTTCGCGGCCTGAACTGCGAATTTGTCACGAGTTTCACCTTCCGATCCAACCATGTGAACGTGGTTTCCGATCATACAAGGGCGATCAGAAATCCAGTGCATTGCGGTGGCTGAAAACCCTATGTTCAACGTGTCATCCGGAAGGATTTGTTGATGGAAGGAAGTGCCAGAACCATGAACAAACACATCATCGAAATCTTTGGCGTAGGTGAACTCTGGGGTGTCGGTCATTCCGGCCATGTTCTTGAACAACTGGCTATAGTCGTTGGAAGGTAGATCTGTGTAGGTGACGACGATCTGCCTTTCTGGCCAACGCTCTCTCAGCTTTGCAACTAAGTTGTAAACTGTTTCCTTTGATGTGCCACCGTCGGCTGAGCCCATGTCTGCAATCTGCACCGCTTGTTGGTTTTGTGGCTCTGTGATTTGATCAACTGCGTCGAAGAGCAAAGTGGAGGCTTTGTCGATGACATCTTTCGCGCCCCTGGTGCTTTCACTGTAATAGCCACCGCCTTTCATTGCGACCGTTGAGGCTGTGGATTTTTTGTTGTTCGACATGAGCGACTCCCTTTTTATTCTCTATATCATGAAATTCTCATATTTTGAGGGATTTTTGCCCAAGTCTTGCCATAGATAGGTTCGATAGAGAGACAATTAATTACTACACACCTTTGGAATTTTCCCTGTGCTCCAAGTTAAGCCAAACACGCCATTATCACTTTCTATCATTACCCTAAGCCTGGCAATTCTAATTGCTTTTGCAACGATTGGAACGGCGAGGGCTGATACTTCGATCGAAGTAGCGTCGAAGGCCACGACTGTTACTGTGTTTCCTGACGGTGCAAAAGTACAGCGGGCAGCCGTTGTTGATTTGTCGGCTGGCTTTTCTAAAGTGATCATCAGTGACCTCCCTGTTTCGTTAAACGAAAGCTCCCTTCGTTTGAAGGGTGAGGCAGATAGCTCAATCAAAATTGGGTCAATTGAGAGCAAGATCGGCTACAGCGAAGATCTTGCTCGCCAACAGGAGCAAGAGTTACAAGAAGCGATATTCGCACTCAGAGACGAGAGGAAACGATCTGAGGCTGATATTTCAGCTGCACAACAGCAGATAAATTTCATCTCCTCACTGTCAAAAAACAAAAGCTCTTTCTGGAATGAGGCCACTTCAATTGAGATGCTTGAGCAAACTTTGGCGGTGATCGAGCAGGGAACGACACAAGCACATATCAAAATACTAGGGGCTCAACGAGCCCAGCGGAAACTGGACCGCAGAATTCAAAAACTGGAAAGTGACCTTCGTCTGATCTCGTCTGGCCAGAAGGCTACGCGAATTGTGACCGTCAATCTGGAAGCAGCCAATGCAACAACGGCGAAGCTCCTCCTCGAGTACGACCTTTCAAATGCCGGATGGCAGCCGCTGTACGACATGCGCCTCACCACGGAAAATGGCACGGATAGTTTGGCTGTGGAGCAAATGGCTGAAGTTACTCAGAATACTGGTGAAGACTGGAGTGATATCGAGCTGACTTTATCCACCGCGCGCGTTGCACGCACTACAGAGGCTCCAACACTAGAGTCTTGGTTCCTGGAAATTTATGAACCAAGACCTTTGGCTAAAACGCGCTCTTCTTATAGCTCAGATTCTTACGGTTCTGCAGAGCCTGCCTTGGCATCTCTTCCAGTAGCAGAAGGTCAAGTTTTGATGGCGAAACCGATGGCACCAGTGACGATGGAAGCTAATCTAAGCGGCTTTGATGTTACTTACACAGTCCCTGGCAGGAACTCTATCCCTTCAGATCGCCAGCCTCATAAGTTTCATGTCAGCAAGCAAGACTTCCCAGTTGAGCTCTTTAATCTTATTGTACCAAAAAGAGATGAGGCGGCCTACCTCATGGCTGAGCTAACCAACTCCGGTGACACGCCAATGTTGCCTGGGCGCATGTCCCTTTACCGTGATGGTGCATTCATCGGCACAGGCCATTTACCGGGCTTGCAAAGCAGTGAGGAAACGGAGCTTTCATTTGGTGCTAATGATTCCATCAAAACGAACTACCGTCTTTTGGATCAAGAGAAATCTCAGGGCGGGATTATCTCGATTACAAACAGCCGCGTGAAGGCTTTCCAGATCACTGTTCAAAACCTGTTCAATCAAAGCCAGCGTATCAAGATCTATGACCAGCTGCCGGTATCAACAGATGAAGATATCACAGTCGAAGAAATGGCTGGATCTACTAAACCAACTGCCCGTGACGTCAATGATCGCAAGGGCGTCTTGGTCTGGGACAACAGTTATAAGACAGGAGAGAGCCGTCAGATCGACTTCAAATACAAAGTTTCATTCCCTGACGGCAAATTGGTTCCTGGTTTCGAGTAAACTGGATTTCTGGGGACGGCAATCAGCAAACTTTTTTCCGCCCCCAGCCTTGTTGAATCAACTGACAGCGTTTGAATTCAAAGAGCCCGATATCTTCCAGGTGCCGCCTATCCAAGCGGCGAAACTCATTGAGTTTGTTAAGCTTCCGTTGTCTAGCCTCTAAACCAACGAGCAAAGCTTTGTAGAAATAGATTAATGCCATTTTCTTAACTCCGTAAGGGTTTCTAGACGTCATTCGAAACATCGCTTGACTCTATCTACCTATAAAATAAGCATAATTTCTTCTGACAGCGAATCATTTGCTCTGAATTAAGAAGTTAGCTAAACTAACTTCATGTCCAATTGGTTGCCATCATTAAACGCGCTCAAAGCCTTCGAAGCTGTTTCGCGACATCTCAACTATCAAAATGCCGCCGCAGAGCTCCATGTTACTCCTGCAGCGGTTAAACAGCTGGTACAAAAACTGGAAGAAGCTTTGAACGTTTCTTTGGTAGAGCGCCAAGGTCGCCATATTGGGCTGACCGAGGCGGGCAGTGCAGGTCTAGCAGAGCTGCAGAGCGCCTTTAGCCAATTGAATGCTTCGGTGGGTAAGATGCGCCAGACGCAGCTGCGTAAATCTTTGACGATGTCGGCCGAGCCGTCCTTTGCTCTCGCCTGGTTAGTGAAGAGGATTGATCTCTTTAAGCAGAAAAACCCGGACGTCGATGTTCTTATCGATACCTCTCTGCGGATCATCGATCTTGAACGAGAGCCTGTGGATCTTGCTATTCGCTACGCCGCACCCAAAGACAAGAACCTGACATTCTACCGCCTGTTTGACGATGAGACGCTGGCAGTATGCAGCCCCAGTTTAGCTGCTAGTTTGACGGATCTTAAGGATCTTGAAACCGCACCTTTGATACATTTTGATGAAGCGGGCTACGAGTGGATGGGTGTTGCCTACCGCGACCTTTTCAACTGGCAATCCTGGCTGGAGATCGTAGGCGTGGGCCATATCAGGCCGAACAAAGGTTTGCGCTTCAATGATTACAACATCGCTATTCAAGCTGCTATTGCTGGTCAAGGAGTGGTGCTTGGCAGCTGGCCAGTTGTTCGTGATGCTATCGAGGCAGGTGTCATGGTTGCCCCCTTCGAGGAAAGTGCCCGGACAGAATTTGGCTATGATCTCGCTGTGCCTAAATCAATGGGCAGCAATCCTGATGTTGAAGCCTTCATTGATTGGATCAGGGCTGAGGCAGAGATATCCAAGAACTCTTAACTCAATTTGGATTCAAGTGTGCTTGCCGACAAGAGCAGCATTGATCCCGAGTAGGATATAAATCCCTCCAGTAAGGTATCGCGGCAAGGAAGAGCCGACCAGTCTGCCGCTCACCCAACGCCGCAAGCTGCTAGCAAAGAGGGCATAGGCACCATCGGTAGTTAGCGCTAGACCCACATAGATGACACCCAGTAACAAGATCTGTTTTGATACCGCGTCAAGGCTGGCGTCAACGAACTGCGGTAGGAAAGCCAAAAAGAAGATCGCGATCTTTGGATTGAAGGCACTGATGATTACACCATCAACGAAGAGCCGTCTGAAGGATTGGCTTTCTAGGTTTTCTACCGCTTCGATTGAGCTGCGGGTAAGAAGAGCCCGGATACCCAGGTAGATCAGATAGCCAGCCCCGATGAGTTTCACAAAACTGAACGCTGTAGAGGAAGCCAGCAAGATCGCTGAAAGCCCAATAGCCGCGGCGATCACGTGCAGGAAGGCACCAGCAGCGAGACCGGTCACAGAAACCAGACCTGCCTTTCGGCCCTGGGCGAGACTGCGCGCAACGACGTAAACCACGCCTGGTCCTGGTATCACCAAAACAACCAATGCTGCAGCAGTAAATCCAATGAGCAGAGTACCGTTTAGCATGTCTTTTCTCCTGACTGTGCTTCGGCTAATCTCTCAGCCAGAACTTGGTCATTAGAACATAACTAAGAAGCAAGATCTATCTGGAGCAGTAATCTGCTTGAGTTAGCGTTTAGGAATCTCGGCAGACTTGCCACGCTGAACAAGGCCTTCTTTGTCGTACATTGGCATTTGCACTAATTCCGCTGCGTGCATGGTTCCATCGGCACAACCGATAGAAACTTTTGTTCCCTCCGGTAAGTCTCGTTGTTCTAGGCGGACAATGCCGACACCGCATTTAAGGTAAGGCGAGGTTGCCCCAGCTGTGACGTGACCTGCTTTCGCGCCTTCAATTTCAACCGAGCCGGAAATCAACGGCTCTCCTGTTGGGCATTTAACACCGTACAAGCGGTTTCCTCTTGGTGCCTTTTTCAGGGCTTCCATACCGATGAAGTCATCTTTGTCGTCAACACACCAACCCAGGCCGACATCGTAAGGCGTTGTCGTGTGGTCGAAGTCAGACCCAGCGTTTAGAATGCCCGCCTCAATCCGGCGAATGTTCATGGCATCAAGGCCGAAAATCTCCATGCCAAACTCTGCACCGGCAGCGGTGAGATGAGCCCAGAGCGCTTCGGCGTCGTGATGGGCTTCGGTATAGAACTCCCACCCAAGCTCGTTGGTGTAGCCTGTGCGTGTGATGGCAACTTCCTGGCCGCCAAATCTAACCTTCTTCATAGCGAAGTATGCGAACTTCTCCGGCAAGCCATCGTCGGCTGCTGCTTCTAGCATCTTCAGTGAATTCGGCCCCTGAACCTGGGAGACGAATACTTCCGGATCAGATATTTCAACATCCATACCGACTGCGTGCGCGCGAGCCCAGCTGTAGAAATCACCATCGGCCTGTGCATACCAAAAGAGCTCCCGTTCGAGACGAAGCAGGATGCCATCCACGATGATACCGCCGTCGTGATAGCAAGCGACGCCGTAACCACAGCGACCAACTTTGACTTTCGTAATGTCCTTGGTGAATAGCTTGTTCAGCAGCTTTTCAGCATCTGGTCCTTTGAATTGAACCGGAAACTCGCCAGTGTGAAGAACTGCCGCTTTTTGACGAAGACGCCAGTAACCATCTTCTGTCGAGTGATCGTCAAAACAGACAGCCATGTGGCGGCGGTTGTAAACACAGTAATGCGGGCCTTTTGGTGCTTCTATTGCGAAATAAGGATGGCGTGTCTGCGCGTAGTCCCAGCCCGCGCCGGGCATTGTTGTCACCAGGTCTCTTGTTTTTCCATCACTTGAGCGCATTGTTTTTCCTCGACTTAAGCTTTTCTTAATTTCATTGGCTTATGGATCTAAGTTTTGTTCGATTGGACTAGGGTAGCAAGAAATCCACAAACGAAAATTCATTTGATCTAAGTCCACCATTAAGTTTAACTTAATGATATGAATGACTGGTTGCCATCCCTTAACGCTTTGCGGGCCTTTGAAGCTGTCGCTCGACATCTGAGTTATCAGGGAGCAGCCGAGGAGTTACGAGTTAGTCCAGCCGCCGTCAAACAGTTGGTTAGCAAACTTGAAGGCACTCTTGAGGGACTGCTTTTGGAACGGGTTGGTCGGCGTTTGATCTTGACTGATTTAGGGCGGATGGGTCTAGAAGATTTGTCGGACGGAATGGCTTCTTTCAAAGCGGCAGCACGGAAAATGCGGATAAAACCCAAAGATCAACGATTGATTGTTTCGGTTGAATCGTCATTTGCCGCTACCTGGTTGGTTTCGAACTTAGACGATTTTAGAAGTAAGTATCCCTCGATAAACGTTCTAATTGATTCATCGCAAGAAATCGTAGATCTAGCTCACGGTGACGCAGATGTTGCCATCCGGTACGGGGTATCCAATGATCAAAGTCTTGATACACACCGGATGTTTGATGATCTAATTTTCCCTGTTTGCAGCCCTTCTCTTCTTGAGGGAAAGAAGCTCCCCCTTTCATTGAATTGCCTAGAAGACTTTTCACTCATCCATTGGAACACGGCCCAATTGGACTGTGCGAAGAAAACCAGAAAGTGGTTTGGTTGGAAGCCTTGGTTAGACCATTTCATCAATCACAGAATAGATCTTTCCGAGGGTTTACATTTCAGTGACTACGGTCAGGCTGTTCAAGCCGCCATTGCAGGGCAGGGTCTTATTTTGGCGAGCTCACCGATTCTGAAAGAAGCAATAAACAGCGGCATCCTTATAGCTCCTTTCAGGGAGCAAGTGGCCGCTGAAATCGGTTATGATGTCGTTACGAACAGCAAAGCCGGAGCACGTACAGAAGTCATGGCCTTTGTTGATTGGATACTCGGGGCGATTAGTTAATCTGCTTCACTCGTCAGTTTCACGGTGTAACTCATGACAAGAGCAATGAACACCGCCACCACCCAGGGCAAACATTTCATAGTCCACGGCGCTTACTTCAAAACCACGTTCACGTAGCTGGCGGTTAACGTTGATGTTGTGGCTCATGGATAGAATGCGTTTATCGCCCAGCGAGACAATGTTGCCACCAAGTTGAACGCAATCAGCGTAGGCAACCTTGATCACCTCTATGCCGTGCTTTTCTTTGAGGTAATCCAGTGCATAGGGCTGTAAAGCGTCTTCACAGACCAGCGCCAGGTCTTTGTCCAGCATGACCACGACAGCGTCCATGTGTACAAATTGAGGCGGGATCGGTGTCACCAAGACTTCCCAGCCCTTTTCCTGGAGCCAGCCCTCTACTTGCTCGGCACCTTCTTTGGTGGAACGATCGCCAGACCAGCCAAGCAGTGCGACCTCTGGCTTGAGAACGCAAAAATCCCCGCCTTCAAAATGGCCAGCCGTCACCCATTTCCAAATGGGAATACCCGCTTTGTGGTAGAACTCTGACGCCACAGAATAGTCTCTTCGCCGAGGTGGGGTCTGAATAGAGGTGATCACGGCACCCCAAGGTGTCATAAAACTTGAGTCACGGGTAAAGACTGAGGAGGGCAGTCCTTCGTCGGCTTCCACAAAGTGAACCCGAACACCATTAGCCTCATAGACGTCTACCATTTGACGATGCTGCTTCATCGCGGCTTGCTTGTCGAAGTGATGCCCCATCTGTTCTTGGTTAGCGAGCGTGACGGCTGAAATTGAATTCAACGGCACCCACCGAAAATGATCAGGCTTGCCAAGTAAGACATCCGTTAGACGGCCGGTTTGTGCCTGGATACCCCATTTGATCTCAGTTTGTTGGTTCATTTTCGATTTCCTTCTTAAGAATGACTACTCAAAAACTCTGACACCTTGGCCAAGCCATCTCGCAAGATGGACGGTGTGTTGGCATAACCGATGCGGACAGTGCCTTCCATCTCAAGGGCAGAGCCAGGCATGAAGAGCACGCTGGCTTCCTTTAGCAGTGCGAGGCAAAACTCTTCGGAGGTCATTGGCAGGTCGAACTTGAGCAGCGCGGTTGTACCGGATTTCGGTTTGACCCATGAGATCAACGGCTCTTGGTCAACCCAATCTGACAGAACTTTGAGATTACCCCGAGTAATGGTCTGACTGCGTTCCAGAATGCGGTCTTTGCCCTCTAAAGCTATGGCTGCAAAATGGTCATCAATCATGCTCAGGGAAATGGTGTCATAATCGCGGTGTATGGAGACTGCCTCGACGATTTCTTCTGGTCCTGCGACCCAACCCAGACGTAAGCCTGCGAGCGAGTAGGCCTTTGACATACTGGCTGTCGAGATGCCCTTTTCATAAATGTCTGCCATTGAAACTGTCGAGCCAGAGCCCTCTTGATCCGTACCGCGGTAAACCTCATCGCACAAAATCCAGGCATCAACGGCCCTTGCCATCTCTGCAATTTCCTCCAGCATGGCTCGATCCATCAGCGAGCCTGTCGGGTTGTTTGGATTGGTCATGGCCAAGAGCTTAGTCTCGGGCGTCAGCAAAGCCTTGAGCTCTTCGAGGTCGGGCAGGAAGTTGTTTTCGGCCTTAAGCCAGAGGTGATGAACGTCTGCGCCAATCGAGGCCGGGATTGAGTAGTGCTGCTGATAGGTCGGAACCACAGCGACAACTCTGTCATCTCGGCTGACCAAAGCCTTGTGAACCAGCATGTTGGCACCAATGGTGCCGTGGGTCGTAATGATGTTGCCGATCTTTTGCTTTTCATAGAGAGCAGAAATCGCTGTTCTCAATCTATCCGATCCGAAGATGTCACCGTAAGTCATCTTCATAGACAGCAGTTCAGAGAGATCGGTCTCGTTCTTGCCGACCAGTTTGAGCAGTTCCTCAATGGTTAAGCTCTCAACGCAAGTCTCAGCCAGATTGTAATCGCATTTGAGCTCCCACTCGTTCATCCACATTTCGACGGCAAAGGGCTTGATTTCCATGATTTCTCGCTTTTGATTCCAATGTGAACTGAATTCCTAAAGGAAATCCATGTGGCTGCAAGTAAAGAAGAGAAATCCCTTTCTTCTCGATGGAATTAGCATCATCATAGGTGACGAATTACCTAAACATGATGGGAGGCCTGCTCTTGACTGAAAGCAATCAAAAGGGACTGTTCGCAGGTCCGGCGACCTTCATGTCAGTTCCTTTCACAACCAAACCAAAGACAAGTTTAGCGGCAATACTAGGCGTACCCTTCGATGCGGGTACCAGCGCAACGCGCGTTGGGGCACGATTAGGCCCTGCTGCTATACGAGAGCAATCCTTGTTACTGGATCGATATCAGCCGCCACAGACAAGGTACAGCCCGCTGGACCGGTTGAACCTCGTTGATTGTGGTGATGTTGAACTCATACCAAGCCAAATAGAAGCTTCATTTGAAAAGATAGAAGCAGCAGCGCGCAGCCTTTTGGAAGCAGGTGTTTCCCCTTTAGCTTTTGGTGGGGACGGCATGATCTCTTTGCCTTTGTTACGCGCCGCCAAAGCCTATTATCCTGACCTGGCAGTAATACATATAGATGCCCATACAGATACCTATCATGGTGACGGTAACGCTTTGCAGAGCCGATACAACACTGCAACGACATTTACTCGTGCTGCTGAGGAAGGCTTGATCGATTGCGAGAGTTCATTTCACATCGGGATCAGGGGAACGGCTTCACAAACAGATGTCTTGGAGCATGCCCGAGACCATGGCTATCAAGTGATTGAAGCAAAGGAGCTATTCGAACAAGGTTTGCCCCGGACCGCCACTGATTTGAAAGAGAAACTAGTAGGTAAGCAAGTCTATCTCTGTTTCGATATGGATTTCTTCGACCCATCTTGTGCTCCAGGGGTTTGCAGTCCAACCTGGGGAGGAGCCACGGCTCGTGAAGGACTTGGATTTTTACAAGACCTGACTGGGATCGATTTTGTGGCCGCCGACATCAATACGGTTTCTCCACCACACGATGTTGGCGGCATGACTGCATTGTTGGCCGCGACCGTTGCATTTGAAACACTAACGTTGTTCTGTCACGCACCAACTATTCACCGAAGATCAACTGAAGAGTAAGATCTGGTGGAGTTTACAGCTTTGTTGTTTTTCTAGGCTTGTTCAAACTTTTCTACTTCTTCCATCAGCATAGGCACGGCCAAGTTACAGGCGTGAATACCCATCACGGTTGTCAGCTGGATGGTTTCCATGATCTCCTCTTTTGTGGCGCCGGCTTTGAGGGCGTTTTGCATGTGGCGGCGCACGCCAGGACCATACAAGTGCGTCGTGGCCGCATTGATGGCGATCATGATTAGTTCTTTGTATTTTTGCGGTAAAGGTCCTGTCTTGTGGGGGACAGAACGAAAGTTCAGATAAGCCTCAATGAAATCAGGATCGATCTCTTGAATTTGGCTCCAGATCGGGTTCCAGTCACCTTTCGCTTGATGCTCTTCGATGTTTGGGTATGACTTTTCGCCAGATTTGTTTTCGGTGGTCATGAGCTCAACCTCCTCTGTGTTTGAATGAGTCACGTCGGAAGGAATAGAGCGCGGCTGGATCGACCGCGATATCAACAACCGCCGGTTTTCCACAAGCGAGTGCTGCTTCGACTGCGCCAGCGACATCAGATAGTTTCTCTGCTTTGAAACCACGCGCGCCGTAAAGCTCTGCTACCTTGTCAAACGGAGGATTAACAATATCAGCACCTATGTAGCGCCCGTTGAAGAAGTCGCGCTGGTAGGCTTTTTCAGCGCCCCAGCATTGGTTGTTCATTACAAGCGTGACTGTGTTGATGTTGTGTTGGACGGCAGTGCTGAGTTCGGAAATGGTCATGCCAAAACCGCCATCGCCCATCAAGCTGATTACTGACTTTTCGGGACGGGCGAGCTTAATGCCCAAGCCAGCAGCAAATGAGAAACCGACGAGGCCAAAATCTAGAGGGGTGAAAAGAGAAGGTGGCTCCCAGTAGTTCATTGCATCGGTGGCCTGCAGGCAGAGTGTGCCAGCGTCCATCGTGAAGGCTGCGTTCTTGGGCAGACAGGCTCTCAGTTCCTTAAAGAGACCAGAGGGCTGCATTGGCGCTTCTGTTAGGATTGCATCGGCGTCACGCTTTGCCAGCTGTTCTGCACGGTCTGTCTTGAAGGTCTCCGTCCAGGCCTCGACTTCCGCTTTGGCTTCGAGCTTGAGCGCCGCTTCACGCAGCTTCACCGCTGTTGAAACACAGTCGGCCCAGATGCCAAGTGTCACTGGGAAGTAGCGGCCAATGGCTGTTGATTCCAGCTCGACCTGAATGATTGCAGCATCCTTGTTGATGTTGTCGTATGTGTAGAAGGTAGAGTTGAAACCGAGACGTGTGCCCAGTGCCAAGATCACATCAGCTTCTTTCGCTAGTCTTGAAGCTACTGGATTACCGCGTGGGCCCATCTGACCAGCGTTCAACGGATGCCCAAAAGGAATGGCATCACCGTGACCGGGTGCCATAATGATTGGTGTGTTGAGTGCTTCGGCCAAAGCCAGCGCTTCGGCATGGCCGCCGGTATTTTTGATGCCGCCTCCGATCACGATCACTGGCTGTTTGGCACCGCGCATCATCTGAGCCGCTTGTTGGATCAGGTCGCCAGAGGCTGTTGGCAGGCTTTGGTTGCGGTAAGCCTCTGGTGTTTGCAGGTTATCGAATTCAGCAGTACCGGAGAGCACATCGCGGGGGAGATTGATCTGCACTGGCCCTTTTCGAGGCGCCATCGCGACCCGGAAAGCTTCTCTAAACATCTCTGGTACACGCGCGGTCTGAGTAACCGTCCAGGTTTTCTTCGTTACCGGTTGAAAGAGCGATTGTTGGTCGACCTCTTGGAAGGCGTCTCGATAGAGATGCTCCGATGAGAGTGCGCCAGCAATTGATACGACAGGGGAGTAAGCAGCGGCGGCTTGCGCAAGCCCGGTTACCAGATTAGTGGCTCCTGGACCATTTTGCCCCGCTAGGATGACACCTGGTTTGCCAGAGGCACGCGCGTAACCATCAGCCATGTGTGTCCCTGTCCGCTCATCTCGGATGCCAATGAAGTTGATATCGCTGGCATCATAGAGCGCATCAAACATCTCCATGGTGGCAGAGCCGATCAAACCAAACACGTGACTGACCTTTTCGGCCTTTAAGGCTTCAACAGCGGCCTGACCGCCTGACATTTTAGCCATTAGATTTTCCTTGAGAATTGAGGGTGTTCAAAAATTTTAATGTAGGGCCGGTAAACAGTTCAGGGCGTTCCATGAGGCCCATATGCTGAAGTTCTGGTATGATCAATGTCTCGGCACCGCTGATTTCGCCAGCGATGCCGTGAGACATAGCAGGCGTACTGCCACTGTCGTTTTCACAGGTTATCACCAGTGTGGGCTTGTCGATTGCTGGCGTAGGGCGAATGAGTTCCTTAACACCGTGCGCTAGCACTTGACGACAAAGAGCGTAACTATCGGGATCGTTCGCTAAGACCCAATCTCTCACCATTTGGATCTGGATCGGGTGTGATCTTATATAATCTGGTGAAAACCAACGCTCAATCGTAGTATCTAGGGTGGCACCGGGACCGCCAGCGGATGTTTGGGCTGCACGCTCCTCTACTAGTTTCTGCGCTTCTTCACCTCGCTCGTGGGGTGAGTTCAAAATGATGAGTGAAGAAACCAGTTCCGGGCTATCTATAGCCAGTCGACGATTGATCATTCCACCCAGTGAAAAGCCAGAAATATGGGCAGAGCTGATCGAAAGCTCCTCCATCAACTCAGCCAACTGACGTGCAAATAGCTTCAACGATGGCGTTTTAGGAGGCTGGACAGTTTCACCATGACCATAAAGATCGTAGCTCAAGACACGGTATTTTTCAGCAAGCGCGGATAAGTGGTCGGACCAGGTTTCTCGGCGCAGGCCCAAGCCATGAATCAGGACGAGGACGTCTCCATCTTCGGGACCAATGAGGTCGTATGCCGTTCCGTTGTTACTTCGTTTGCTCATGGCTTTTCCTAAGCGGCTTGGCTTATTCTTTGGGTTGCTAATTGTGCCAGAATAGTCGCTTCTGCTGCTTGCAAATGCTCCAAACTGGTCGCGCGCGCGGCCCAACGATCTCTTGTCGCCAAGGCGTTTGTCAGGTGCTTCATTTCAATGAGGGAGGCTGATCGACGGTTTTCATCCATCATGAGCTGAGAGCGTAAGAAATAGATCCGATCTGTCACATTCGACAAAGCGTTTTTTATCTCTCGGTTGCGGCAGCCGTCGAAAAGAATTTCGTAAAAATGCTCTTTGATCTGCCTGGCTTCGCCCAAATCAAAGGCTTGTTCACAGTCTTCTAATTTTCGGAATGTGGATTTCAGTAATGTGATTTCTTCGTCAGTGGCACGCTGTGTAAAAAGCTCTGCAGCCTGTGTTTCCAAAATGGTCCGCAATTCGAAGATCTCTTTGATTTTTTCCTCATCAAGAAGAGCAACGGTGAAGCCACGATAGGACTGACGCTCAATCAAACCTTTGGCTTCGAGGTGGACAAGCGCTTCTCTCAAAATCGATCTGCTAGCACCAGTCAGCGCACAAAGCTCACGTTCAACCAGCTTCTGCCCCGCGACAAACCTTCCATCCAGGATAGCCTGACGCAGTCTCTCCAAGGCTTGGCTTGTCAATGTAACTGATTGTAGTTCCTGTTCCAACGCAACGCCTTCGTTTGGTCTAACGCAATAAGTTATCGTATACAATTAGTGTTATTAGCAGCTTGACAGTAGGAATTCAAATGACGAAAAGGCCTCAATTTAGTATTTTGTATACAAAATACTAAATTGAGGATCAAGAAATGGCACTTGAGTTGCACCGTACTCTCGTTCACGTAGATAATGTTTGGCATGATGGAGGGCGAAAAACTGATACACCTCTTAAGCTGATCGCGGCGATTGCTGTTTTTAAGAACCCGTGGGCCGGACGTGGTTTTGTTGAGAACCTCCGCCCTGAAATTCAAGAACTGTCGCCTGAAATTGGTAAACTCTTGTCCGGCATGATTGTTGAGACTGCAGGCTCAGGTGCTGCTGTAGAAGCCTTCGGGAAATCTTCTATTGTTGGCATCAACGGTGAAATGGAACATGCTTCTGCTTTGATCCACTATGTTGATTTCGGCAACCAGTATCGCAATGCAGTTGGGGCTAAAACCTATCTGGGCTTCAACAACACGAGAGGTGGTGTCAACACACCCATCATGATTCCCTTGATGGACAAACACGACGGGGGTCGTCGGTCTCACTATTTGACTATCCACACTGCTATTCCAGACGCGCCAGCACCAGACCAGATGATCGTTGCTTTGGGCGCATCGATCGGCGGACGTCAACACAGCAGAATCGGTGACCGTTACCAAGACCTTAAAGAAATGGGCCGTGACGTGGATAATCCGTCAGGGAACTAAAGGTAACTTCAAGTACCTTACTCCGGTTCAATAACCAGCAATATGCCTCGATTGACAAGGTGTCGGAGCACTTCTGCATTGGTTTTGACTTTGGCGAATTCAACCAGTTGTTCTGGTTCAAAGTAGTTTTGTTCTGTCAAAACTAGGGCAAGATCAAGCGCGCAATCATAGTGGTCGCCGTCTGCGAAAAGCGTAACCTTGTCAGCCGTGGCTGTTCGTATGAATGACAGGCGCGAGTGACTGTCGAGCTCCCAACCATCTTCTGCCGATTGGATGTTGTCGAGAAGAGACAGAGGATCGTCGTCTGGTAGGGTTTCATCGCTAGGCCCGTCTAGCGCATCAACTGCACGGCTTGTCAGCATGCCACCGATAATTCGGGCAAAGGTGTCTTGATCTGGATTGGCACTTCGATCCCAAATCTCTCGGAACTTAGCGATAGCTTCCGAAGAAATCTCTCCAGAGTTATTTTGTAGTGAGAAGGCAGGATCTGCGTAGCGCATCTGCTCGGGCAGAGATTTTGCTAGGTTCTTTGCGATCTCTTCGACCAATTCTCCATGGGCGGGTGCGCGGAATCCTATGGACCAAGTCATGCATTGGTCATCCAGCGAAACCCCGTGATGGGGAACGCCCGGTGGCAAATACAACAGATCACCAGGTTCTAGGACCCAGGTTTGCTGCGGCTCGAAGTTAGACAGTATCCGGATGTCTTGTTCTGGAATGTAGCTGTGGTCGGCGTTAGGATCTTCAGTTATTGACCATTCGCGACGCCCTGAAGCCTGAAAAAGAAAGACATCGTAATTGTCGATGTGCGCACCAACAGAGGCACCAGGGGGTGCATAAGAAATCATCAAATCATCAATGCGCCAAGCAGGAATGAACATAAAAGGCTCGAGATAGCTTTGAAACTCTGGCAACACCTTATCA
>CAJQQJ010000177.1 GCA_905480445.1 uncultured Alphaproteobacteria bacterium
CCACAGCCTTCACACACCTGACAATGCACCAGGTAAGCCCAATCCAACGATGCTTCAACAAGCCATGGATTTCTCAGCAACGCCCGCCGATGAAACAGTGATGATTGGCGACACGAGCTATGACATGGAAATGGCGAGAAGCGCCGGTGTCACCGCGGTTGGCGTTAGTTGGGGCTATCACTGTGAGCAGCAGTTGCTGACAGCTGGCGCCGTAATCGTTGTTGAAGAACCCCAAAAGTTAAAAGAAGCTCTTTCGAGTTTGCGATAAAGCACAATAATAGAACGTTGAAAGTTAGCCGTGAAAAAATTCTACAAATCAGCCGAAACCAAGCCTGTTGAAGGTGGCTACGGTGTTCTTTTGGACAATCGCCCGCTCAGAACCAATGCGAAGAAGCCGCTCGTTCTGCCGACGGAAGCGCTGGCCGAAGGTATTGCAGAAGAGTGGAACGTTCAAGGTGAGAAAATAAAGCCTGAAACAATGCCCCTGATGACGCTTGCTTCAACGGCCATTGATCTCATCGCAGAAGATAGAGATGGGAAGGTTGCAGAGATTAGCAAGTATGGGGAGACTGACCTCATTTGTTACTATGCCGATGCGCCCGAGGATTTGGTCGCCCGACAAAGGGCAGTATGGGAACCACTTCGCGCTTGGTCGAAAGAAGCCCTTAATGCACCGTTAATTAGTACCGATAGTATCATTGCTGTACCACAGGCGGAAGCTTCACTCACAAACTTGCGAAACAAGGTCGATGCGATGAGCCATTGGCAAATTGCGGTAATGCAAGAGTTGGTGTCCATTACTGGCTCACTCGTAATCGCACTAGCTTTGGATGAACAGCATCTGAGCGCTGAGCAAGCTATCGAAGCCTCGCAGCTGGAAGAGAACTTTCAGGCGGAGAATTGGGGTGAGGACGAGGAAGAAGCCGAAGTGAGGGGACAAAAGTCGCAGGACCTTCATTCCGCGGTTAATTTTTTGCGTTTGCTTAACAAATAAGCCATAAGGGCGGCCACAAGAGGTGCCCAAAGTTAGAAGGTAGTTGTCTTATGCAAGATGTCGTCGCTCAGTTAACAGAACTTCGTGAAACCGCATACTTAGGAGGCGGGCAACGAAGGATTGACGCTCAACATTCGAAGGGCAAATTAACGGCCCGCGAACGAATTGAGGTCTTCCTAGACCCTGGTTCTTTTGAAGAATGGGACATGTTTGTCGCTCACCGTTGCCGGGATTTCGGCATGGAAGAGCAGACAATCCCCGGCGATGGTGTTGTCACTGGGCATGGCACGGTTGACGGTCGTTTGGTTTTTGTTTTCAGCCAAGACTTTACTGTCTTTGGTGGTTCTCTGTCCGAAACCCATGCGGAAAAGATTTGTAAAATTCTAGATCAGGCGATGAAAGTTGGTGCGCCGGTCATTGGTATTAATGATTCTGGCGGCGCTAGAATTCAGGAAGGTGTTGCTTCGCTTGGCGGCTACGCGGAAGTGTTTCAACGTAATGTGAGTGCTTCCGGTGTTGTTCCACAAATTTCTATGATTATGGGACCTTGCGCAGGTGGCGCAGTTTATTCTCCATCGATCACTGACTTTGTCTTTATGGTTGAAGACACGAGCTACATGTATGTAACTGGTCCTGACGTGGTTAAAACGGTCACGCATGAGATTGTGACGCACGAAGAATTGGGTGGTGCGAGCACGCACACAACCAAGTCAGGTGTTGCTGACAAAGCATTTACAAACGATGTTGAAGCTCTGTTGGAACTTCGCCGTTTTGTAAGTTTTCTTCCAAGCTCTTGTCAAAAGAAAGCGCCGAATTGGCCGTCGGATGACGATCCCGATCGCGATATTCACTCTCTAGACGCTCTCGTTCCTGATGATCCTTTGAAACCTTATGACATGAAAGAAGTCATAGTGAAGATGGTTGATGAAGGGGACTTCTTTGAGCTTCAACCAAACTATGCGGCTAACATTCTTATTGGCTTTGGTCGCATGGATGGCTCAACGGTGGGCTTTGTTGCAAACCAGCCAATGGTTCTCGCTGGCTGCTTGGATATTCCGGCCTCGATTAAAGCCGCTCGTTTTGTTCGTTTCTGTGATGCCTTTTCTATTCCGGTCGTTACTTTGGTTGACGTTCCAGGATTCATGCCCGGCACTAGCCAAGAATATGGTGGTATCATCACGCACGGCGCTAAACTGCTTTATGCTTATGCTGAGGCAACAGTGCCAAAAGTCACCGTTATCACCCGTAAGGCTTATGGTGGTGCTTATGACGTGATGGCATCTAAGCATCTACGTGGCGACGCCAACTACGCTTGGCCGCGCGCGGAAATCGCTGTAATGGGCGCTCAGGGTGCCGTGGAGATCATTTTCCGTAAAGACATGGATAACCCAGAAGAAATCGCCAAAAGAACTGAAGAGTATAAAGAGGCTTTTGCCAATCCTTATGCAGCCGCGAAACGTGGGTACATTGACGACGTTATCATGCCTCATGGTACCCGAAGACGTGTTTGCAAAGCTCTTCGTATGCTCAAGGACAAAAAATTGACAAATCCTCCGCGTAAACACGGCAATATTCCACTGTAAGGGACGGTTAAGCCGTGCCCTGCAGCGATTTAGGTAGGGTGTCAAAATGAATAAGTTAGCGGTTGGCTTTGCGACTTTTCTTCTTGTCGGGGTGATTACGCTTTTTGCTGTTCCTTTGCTGGTGGACTGGCAGAGGTATGAGACCAGTATCTCTCATTTTGTGAGCCAAAGGATCGGTTTAAAAACGGAGATCGCGGGCGAAATTGGACTCAAATTTTTGCCTCACCCAACCTTTGTATTTAAAAAGGTTGTTTTCAAAGATCCTGCTTCTGGCAGGGTGATCTCAGACACTTCGAAAATTGAAGGCAGGCCGCAGTTGTGGAACCTGCTAAAGGGAGAGCTCAGTTTAGAGCATGTCAAGTTAACGGGCTCAAGCATTGACCTCACCGGACAGAATACTTCCGTAGAACAGCTTCTTCTGAATTGGATTCAAGATTCAGAAGCCCGGTCGGACGAGAGTTCAATTATATGGAATAGATTGGAGCTGGAAGATAGTAAGCTTGTTTGGGCACCATTTAACCAGGCAAGTCGGCGTGTTGAAGAAATCCAATTAGTTTGGAACGAAGGCGAGGCTTCTTCACAACATGAGGTGTCAGCTGACTTCTCGATTAACGGGGTTGAGCATAATTTTGATCTAACCGTGGGCGCCGCCAAAACATCGGGGAGCAAGAGATCTCTTGTATCAAGACAACTTGATTTAGAACTCGTTGACAAGTTGAATGATCAAGGAATTGATTTCTCTGGTGCTGTTCTTCTAGATCGCCTGAATAGCGTGGTTCTCAATAGTTTGGTTTTCGAGGGTACAGCTAGCGGTAAGGGTGCCCTGGAGCTGTTGGGGTTAAGTGATCTTTACCCAGAACTGACAAGCCTCAGCAATAGTATAACCTATTCAACCGACTTAAAAGTTGATCGAACTGGTGCAAGTTTCCGCAACATAAAGCTCAAGCTAGAAAACGCTGATTTCAACGGAGAAGCCTATCTTTCATATGGAGGACGCTCTGTAATCGAGGCTTCATTTCAATCTGATCGGTTTGAGTTAGGCAAAGGAGAGAACACCGAAAACGTCGGTCTGCTGAGAGGTTGGTTAGTCGATGTGAAAGCTCTTCTTGCCAGAAACTATTGGACTGATGTGAGACTCAACTTGGCAGTCGAAAAGATGTTTTTAGGAGGGCCCCAACTTGGGAGAGTAAATGCTTCATTGAATTACCTGGACGGCTTGGTCCTAGATTCTGAACTGACAGTTGACTTAATCGGCCGTCATGAGCTGCATATAGGCAACCTCACCTATGAACCCGGTTCAAACTACTTGGCAGCCACTTGGACAGCTGCCTCGCTCAATTTGGCAAAGGCTATTCGCCCCTTTTCAAAGCTACTCAGCGAGTTACTTCCAGTCGGGCAGATTGCTGATCTCAAAGCAGATGGGAAACTTCAACTAAAGAATGATGACTTACTGATTGAGGTAGCACAGGGGAATTTCGACAGCAGCCAATTTTCTGGTTTCTTTAGAAAGGATCTATCGAAAGACGGCGGGCTCTCAACCTTCTTAGAGTTTGATCGCTTAGATCTAGACAATTACTTATCGAGCAATTTGGGTGCCGAAGAAACTTCGACAGAGGGTGTTAGCGTACGGTTAATAGGATTGCTGACCGGACTAACAAAAATCCCAGAAAGCCAACTTGATTTCTCTATTCTGGATGCAGTCTGGTTGGGTAAACGTATGAAAGCTCCCAGGTTTTTGCTGTCCTCACCTCTCAAGGGCATCGCGGATGCTAGCTTTATTTCCGACAATGTTTCAGGTGTTGAAATCAGTGCCTCTGTTTCTTCGACTGCTTCAAAGAGTGGAGCGATAGAACTCTCCAAAATAGCGCTGTCTCTACGAGAGAAAACAACCTCCGGCGAATTGGTTTCACTTGTTGAACCTTTGCTTACGTCATTGGCTTTGCCGACAACCGTCTTTCGCAATCGACCAACAACCTTCGGTCTAAATGCTAACAAGAATGCTCAAGCTTGGCGGTTTGATGCCGAAAGCTTAGGAGAAGTTGGAAACTGGTCGCTAACGTCGACGGTTGACGGCCTATTCCCCCTCATTGGAATTGACGGCGAATGGCGGCTTGAAAAAATGATTATGTCTCATTTCTTACCTCAATTGGATCTGGAAGATGAAGGCTTGAAAGATAGTTTTCAAGGTTCAGGTAAAATCGTTTCCAACGAAGAGAACAACCTACTTATTGCAGGCGATATTCAGTTCTCAGACGGTGTACTGGCATTCGATGGACAATTGAGACTTGATGAGCAGAGTCTGGATCGGTTTGGGTTTGATTATGGACTACACAGCGGGGAAAAGTCACCTCAGTCCAGATTGATGAAACTCCTGAAGAGTGAGCAATCTTCTGAAGTGTTCATAGTAGGATCTACTGAAGGCAGGTGGAACGATAACTGGGAACTTACATTCGACAGTGGCAGTCATATAGGGGAGAGTGATTTTTCTGGCGAATTGAAATTGGGTCACAGGTCGGACGAGCAATTGTATCCAATTTATGCAGTGAAATTGGATGTGAGTCAGTTTGAGACTAACGATTTGCCAACTTTGCAATCGGCTTTGAGGCAGGGTGTTAAGGGAGTTGGAAAGCCTAAAATTGACTATGCACTGTCTGTTGGGCGCCTGACATCTGAAAACAGCACAATTCATAACTTAGAAGTTTTTGGCACTGTCGAGAATTCGAAAGTCACGGGAGACTTAACAAAAGGAGAATGGCTTGGCGGGAAGTTGGATGGTGACTTTTCATTCGACCTAAGCCAGTCACCCCATTGGGATGTTACTCTGCGATCGGAACAGGTTTCGTTCAACAATGAGCTCGGCCCTTTGGAGCTGTTGGGCCAAGGTGAGTTTCATTTGGAGTTAGGTGGAAGAGGGCTGTTGCCTGAAGAGTTTCTATCAACTTTGTCTGGGCGATTGAGTTTCAAAGCTGTTCCAGCTCTCTTTGTTGAGAGCCCAGAGACTGTAGTCTCATGGTTGGATAAGGAAGCACAGGTTTCAATGAGCGAGAGTGAAGCTGCATTGATTTCCGAATTGATGGCCGAATCCTTTGCCAATGCAGTCGCCGACGTCGAAGGGAAACTTACTGTATCCGGTTCAAAAGTTCGCTTGAGGGATTTTTCGCTGCAACAAGCCGGGTTTAGTCTTCAGGCTAGTGGATCACACGATCTTTTGACCAAAGACGTCGACTTCTCCGCTAGTGTCCTTACTTTGAAAGACGAGCAAATACCTGAGTTCTCACTTCAGGGATCAGGGGTTTGGCCAAAACTCAAATTCAACTTTTTCGGCAAAAGGCTTTTAGAGGACTAGAGATCTTTCGCTTTTATCTCCGATAACAGATCTTCAAGGACAAGCAAACGTAGCGCACTTGAAAGATTAGTGTCACGACTTTCGTCAATGGTTGCTACTAGAGCGTTTAGCGACTGGTTTCGACGCGCTGCAATGGCTTTTATTTGGACCCAAAAGGCCTGCTCAAGCGATATAGAGGTACTATGACCTCTAATCAGAACAGACCTTTTCTTGACTTCGCCGCTGAGACGTTCTTTAGGCAAGTTTTCTCGGGCCAATCATATTCTCCGGCTTTACCCAGGCATCAAACTCGTCGGCTGTTAGAAGCTTGAGATCAATGGCAGCAGCTTTCAGAGTTGTGTTCTCAGTGAAGGCCTTCTTGGCAACTTTGGCTGCGTTGTCATAGCCAATATGGGGGTTGAGAGCAGTAACGAGCATCAAAGAGTTTTTCATCAATTCGTCGATGCGCTCTTTGTTGGCTTCAATTCCTTCAACACAGTTTTCTCGGAAAGAGTCACAGGCATCCGCCAATAGGTTAGAGGAGGTTAGTAGGTTGTAGATCATCATCGGTTTGAAGACATTGAGCTCAAAATGGCCAGTCGCGCCAGCGATTGTCACGGCGACGTGGTTGCCCATAACTTGCGCACAAACCATGGTCATCGCTTCAGCTTGTGTTGGGTTCACCTTACCTGGCATAATAGAAGAGCCTGGCTCATTAGCTGGAAGCGCTAGTTCACCAATGCCACATCTAGGACCAGAACCCAACATGCGGATATCGTTGGCAATCTTCATTAGAGAGGTTGCCACGACGTTGTAAGCACCAGATGTTTCTACAACAGCATCGTGGGCTGCAAGTGCTTCAAACTTGTTCTCAGCGGTCGTGTATTCGAGGCCAGTGATAGAACTCACTTCGTCGGCGAACTTCTCAGCAAAGCCTTCGATGGCATTTAGACCAGTACCGACGGCTGTACCACCTTGGGCCAACTGTGATAGCCTTGGCAGGCTCGCTTCGATGCGTGCAATGCCGTATTCGATCTGTTTGGCATAACCAGAAAACTCTTGGCCCAACGTTAGGGGGGTGGCATCCATCAAGTGAGTTCTGCCGATTTTGATTATATCGTTGAACCCTTTTGCTTTGTCGTCGATCGCTTTATGCAGGGCTTGCATGGATGGGATGAGAGCATTCTTTGCTTCCATAACACCGGCGATGTGCATCGCAGTTGGGAAGGTATCGTTGGATGACTGCCCCATGTTGACATGATCATTGGGGTGAACCGGGGATTTGCCACCACGCATACCCGTCAAAATTTCGTTGGCTCTACCCGCGATTACTTCATTGGCATTCATGTTGGATTGGGTGCCAGAACCAGTTTGCCAGACAACCAAAGGAAAATGCTCAGTAAGCTCACCTTTGGCTACTTCTTCAGCGGCCTGAATGATGGCTGGCGCTATGTCATTTGGCAGAACGCCTAAGGCGTGATTGGTTCTAGCGGAGGCAAGTTTTTGAATGCCAAGTGCACGAACCAAAGGTTCCGGCATTTTCTGGCCACCAATTTTGAAGTTACCCAAAGAACGCTGTGTTTGAGCACCCCAGTATCGGTCCGACTGGACCTCCAATTCACCCATTGAGTCGCTTTCAATTCTGACGGATGGATTAGTTGTCATGCTCTTAGTCCTTTGTGGTAAATTCCTTTGACCAGTAATTAAGCCGACGACCTCTTGAATGCAAGTCAGGCCAATAGAAGGGGAAGATATGACACAGCATTTTGACAGGTTTGTCATGGTCGATTGGAGCGCCGCTAACAAGCCGACGAAGGGTAAGGATTCTATTTGGATCGCTGTGCTTGAAGAAGGGCAGGCAATGAAGTGCTGGAACCCAACGACAAGACAAGCGGCCTTTGAAAATTTGCTCGAGCTGTGTCAACAGGGCCTAATCGAGGCCAAGTCAACACTGATTGGCTTTGACTTTCCCTTTGGCTACCCTGCCGGTACAGCCGACTATTTTTCTCTCCCTGAAGCAGACTGTTCTTGGCAAAGGATTTGGCACTTCCTCAATTGTGAGTTGGAAGATGCCGCGGATAACAAATCCAATCGGTTCGCAATTGGAAACGCGTTGAATGGGAGAGTGGCGGTAGAAGTCGGGCCGTTTTGGGGGCATCCTTCCAATCTGATTTTTGATAACCTGCAAATGAAAAAGCCACCAACATATGAGATCGCGGAAAGACGCCTTGCCGACTCTTTGATCGCTAAAGCACAA
>CAJQQJ010000178.1 GCA_905480445.1 uncultured Alphaproteobacteria bacterium
TGTGCCTATTTCCAGTTTTGTCACCAGAACAGCCAAGCCGACTGTCGGTATCATTAATCGCATCGACGGCACGAGGGTCATGACTGTTAAAGCCAATGTCGCTGAAGGCGTGAATGTCGCTGAGAAGGTTGAAGAATTGCAGGAGTGGCTAAAGACTCAGACGTTCGATCCAAGAGTTGATCTGACTTTCCGCGGGGAAGATGAGGAACAGCAAAAAGCGCAGGCCTTCCTCATGAAAGCCTTTATTGTTGCTTTGTTCATTATGGCGGTGATTTTGATTACACAGTTCAATTCCTTTTACAGTGCTTTTCTCATTCTTTCTGCCGTCATTATGTCAACTGTTGGTGTGATGTTGGGATTGTTGGTAACAGGACAACCCTTCGGTATCGTGATGACGGGGGTTGGTGTTGTGGCCTTGGCTGGTATCGTGGTGAACAACAACATCGTTCTCATTGATACCTACAATGATCTGTTAAAGCGGACAGCAACAGCGAGAGATGCCATCATTTTGACAGGAGCTCAGAGATTGAGACCTGTTTTGTTGACGACGGTCACGACCATTCTCGGACTTATGCCCATGGTGCTAAGTTACAACATCGATTTCGTCAATCGTGTTGTCCAACAAGGTGCGCCGTCTAGCCAATGGTGGGTACAGTTGGCGGCTGCAATCGCATGGGGCCTGAGTTTTGCAACGATTCTAACCTTATTTGTGACGCCGTCAGCGCTGATGTTACAGGCAAATGTAATCGCCAGGTCCAAACGCCGGAAGGCAAAGAAGTCAAAGCAGGTTAATGACTATTTGGTTGTGACCGAGCAAGAGGTCGCAAAAGCTCAAGAAGAGGCTAAGGCTCTCGAAGAGATCAAAACAGAGCTCGACAAAGTTGAGGTCGAAGCCAAGTCAGACGAGAGCCCTAAACAAGGCGAGTAAAAGCTACTCGCCTTGGGGCACAACAAAGATCTGACCTGGATAGATCAGGTTTGGATCCTTGATTTGGTTTTTGTTTGCATCGTAAATCGTCGTGTATCTCGGGCCTTCACCGTAAGCGACACGCGCGATCCGCCAAAGATTATTTCCAGGTAGAACAATAACTGTGCGTGTTTTACTCAGTTCAGAGCGACCGGTGTTATCTCTGGTGAAGGGGATCTCCATACGCGCATCTACGCGGCCATTAGGGTGGATTTGATCGACACGTACAATATAGCTGCCAGGCGCGATTTGTGTGTCTGGGGTCAAAGTCCAAGTGCTGGCCGGTGTGACGACTGTTTCGCCCAGAATTTGGTTATCGAGATAAACAAGGACTTGGTAAGCAGGAACGCCTCTTCCGCTTAAGACGATATTACCTTCTTCGTCATGATCGACCGTTTGAACACCAAACCTCGCGCTGCCTGTTTTTGTCGCTTTGCCTTTAGCTTGTTGCAGCACCTTTGAGGCAGAGCTTTTCTTTTTTGGTATCAAGACGGCTAAGCCAACTGGCGCCTCAGGTTCTTGGGATTCTGGTTCAGTCGCTTCTGGCTCCGGTACCGCAGTTGGTTCAGGTTGTTGAACAATTGAGGCGACTTCGACGACCTCTGGAATAGGCTCTGGCTCAACAACAGGTTCAGGCTCAACAACTGGTTCGACGTTCGGTAAAGGTTTTGGCTCCGGCGTTGGAAGAGGATCTTCAATTTCTTCGACGGGAGCTGGAACAGGTTCTGGCTCAGGTAACGGTTCAGCTTTAGCGACCACAACAATTTTTGGCTTAGTTGGGAAGACAGCAACAACAACTGCATCTGATGGGAGATTTTCACCGTTGCTCCCTTTTGCGATTAATGAAAGCTCACGCGTCCCGCCCAAAATTGGGTCCGTTGGCAAATAGACCCAGTTGCCTTTTTCATCTGCGGTGACAGTTCCAAGGAGCGTTCCATCGATAAATATGTCAACGATTGCGTTTGGTTCGGCTTTTCCTGCTATCAAAGTTTGCCCGTCTGGGCTTATTTGAACCACATCAAATGATGGAGGTGTTGGCTCGCGGGCGATTTTCGACGTGAGGTCTTGCAATTGCGCAACCAGTTCCGTTGCCGTTTCGACGGTTGGTGTTGGGGCAGGGGTGGCTTCAGGCTGAACTTGGATCTCAGCCTCCAGTTCCGTTTTCAATGCGGCAACTAACTCCGCTGTTTTCGAGACAGGTTCAGGCTCTTCAACAACTACCGCAGTTTCTTCAACGATTGGTGCTTCAACTACCGCAATTTCAGGAGCCGGTTCTGGTTCCTGAGCTATCTCGGGTTCGGGTGGTGGATCTGGCTGAGCAGGCTCTGCGATAACTTGTTGTTCTTCTTGAACAATTTCCGTTGTGACTTGTCGTGCTTCTTCTTGTTGCTGCTTATAGACAACATAGCTCACTGTGGCTCCACCGGCCACGAAGAGAGACATAAACATGGCGACAAGTTTTGCTTGCATAGCGTTTGGCTTCTTGACTGT
The DNA here is from genome assembly GCA_905480445.1 of uncultured Alphaproteobacteria bacterium. Classification (GTDB taxonomy): domain Bacteria; phylum Pseudomonadota; class Alphaproteobacteria; order UBA7985; family CAJQQZ01; genus CAJQQZ01. The sequence continues at coordinate 2,459 of CAJQQJ010000178.1, forward strand.
CGTGTAGGTTAAAAATACGCATTTTAGGATGCTTATAGCGAATTGAAGTTAAGGTCAAATAACTCCGAGTCGCATTTCCCTTGCAATCAGCCGCGTTTTGGGCTTCGAAGCATCAGCAAATTGTAGAAAGCCCATTTAATGAAGATTGTTTCAGAACATAACCGGTTGGACGGTGACCTCCTAAAAGAGGTAACCACTGTTTGTGCTTATGGTGGCGCCGCTGAAGGAACCAAAGCCAATCACCGTGAAAGCGCCTATGCCGTTGGCCGCATTGTGGCAGAGCTCGGCCTCAATCTGGTTTATGGTGGCGGCAGTCTGGGGCTTATGGGACGAGTATCAAAGGGTGCCCTTGATGCTGGTGGGCACGTAACAGGCATTATTCCAACTTTTCTCGACCGAAGAGAAGTGAGCAATCACGCCGTTCATGAATTGCGGGTCGTTGCCGATATGCATGAACGCAAGAAACTCATGTTCGATCTCTCACAAGTCTTTGTCGTGCTGCCTGGTGGGCTAGGCACGCTGGAAGAAATGTTTGAGGTGCTAACTTGGAAGCAGTTGGATCAACACAACAAAGCAATAGTTCTTGCTAACTTTGACAACTATTGGGATCCGGCACTGGAGCTAATGCGCCATATGGGGGACGAAGGCTATCTCCATAGCCAGTCAGAGCAATTGTTGTTTGAAATAAAATCGCCTGAAGAACTCGCGGCTCTGTTGGGGAAATAGAGTGCTTTAATCTCTTCCTAAGAACATTAGCCCCTAAACACAGATTTATTACCACAAACTGTTCTAGTTTTGCCGCAGAATTGTTGCTTTAGCGACCAATGCTGCTATGTTCGCGCCCAAACGCAGCCCCATTTCTGGTGAGAGAATAATGACGAAAATTCAGGTCAAAAACCCAATTGTAGAATTAGACGGTGATGAAATGACACGTATCATTTGGTCATTCATCAAAGAGCGACTGATCTTACCCTATCTTGACGTTGACCTGCTTTATTATGATCTCGGGATGGAAAGCCGTGATGCAACTGATGATCAGATCACGATTGATTCGGCTAACGCGATTAAAGAGCATGGCGTTGGTGTTAAATGTGCGACCATTACACCAGACGAAGACCGCGTTGAAGAATTCGGCCTCAAGCAGATGTGGAAATCTCCGAACGGTACAATTCGCAATATTTTGGGCGGCACGGTTTTTCGCCAGCCAATCATTTGTAAAAATGTTCCAAGACTTGTTCCTGGCTGGACGAGCCCGATTGTCATCGGTCGTCATGCTTTTGGCGATCAGTATCGTGCCACAGACTTTTTGATGCCTGGTGCTGGTACTCTGAAACTCATCTTTGAGCCAGCGGACGGCGGCGAAATCATTGAACGGGAAGTTTATCAGGCTCCTGACGCTGGTGTTGCTATGGCAATGTACAATCTCGATGAATCCATTCGCGGCTTTGCACGGGCTTGTTTCAACTACGGACTTGATCTCGGTTGGCCAGTTTACCTTTCCACCAAAAACACGAT
>CAJQQJ010000179.1 GCA_905480445.1 uncultured Alphaproteobacteria bacterium
CTAAGTGAAATGACAACCCGTCACCCTGTACATTTGGTTCAATATTTGGTTCTGTCAGCACCGCTTTGCCTATTCTTTTTGTTATTACTTTCAATGGCTGAGCATTTTGGTTTTGTTCCCGCCTATTTGGCTGGATCCGCAATCGTCATAACAATGGCTTCTGCCTACACTCTGTCGGTGTTAGCATCAAAGAAGAAGGCCATTTTGTCCGCAGTGTCTTTGGCCGGGCTTTATGCGGCTTTGTTCTTCATGTTGAAAGAACAGGACTATTCACTTCTATTTGGCACATTCACTTTGGTGGCTTTGACAGCAGTCTTCATGTGGGCAACGAAAGATCTGACATGGATGAGTAGTAAGGTTCAGGAATAGGAAAAAATGAACGACAGCCAAGCCTCTGATTACAAACCTCAGTGGCTTGGTTTCCTCAAGAAATCTGGCATCTTCTCTCTCCACTTTTCTTCAGCCTCTTTTATCGAATTGTAATCGGCGCGTGTCTTTGAAACACAAGTGACAATATTCAGTTGATCCCGAACGTCTTGATGCTCTGGGCTGTTAAAGGCCGCGAAGAGCGCTGACTGCAACATCGCTTTAGCTTCGCCATTCATTATGCTTGGCACCGCATAAGGGAGAACAGCGTGCGTTGGAGACTTGCCGAGAATAGACAACTGCTCGACGAGTGCTGGCGCATAGGACTTAACTATTCCATAGGTTACACAATCGATTGCACCAGCGCTTGCTTCCCCATCGGCAACCATTTTCATCGAGTTGTAATGTGAACCACTAACGACGAGATCTTGTCCATGCTGCCCCGGCCCCAGTTCTTCTGCCATAAACTCCCTCATAGCGTTGTAGCCAGAGTGAGACCGGTAGCCGTTGATGGCTAATCTACTGTTCTTCAAGTCAGAAGCTGTCCCAATGTTGCTCGCTTTGGAAACGACAATATAGGAGCAGTAGGTGCCATCCTCGCTATCATCATAGCCGTAAACTGGCGTAACGATCGGCTCGAGCTCCTCATAGCCGTTGACCATGAGGTCATAGCCACAACATTGTGTGAGCAAAAGTTCTGGGTTTCTCCAGATCGAACGGCTATCGTCACTGCGTGTTAGATGATTAGGTGCAGCAATTCCCCTTAGCAGTAATTCATTACGGATAACTTGCCACCAAAGATCTGTTTTGCCAGCTATAGGAGCATGATCATACATTGGCAGGCTGGCTAGGTATGGCACTTGGTTTGGATTCCTCTTGTCATCAAGTCCTCTGATCTACAAACAGGATGATCATTCGTAAAGTGCTTCGTTAGGCTCTTTCCAAGGATAAACCAGTGAGAGATTTGCTTTCTGCAATCAAAGATCTGCCACAAAGCCGGTGTAGCTTAGACTCTAGGATTCGTTTCACACTCTAACGTTAGAGCGGCTAGAGAATCCATTTTGTTCTTAAAAAACAGGGGATTAGGGCAAAAATGACTTTACTAACCCACTGAAACACGCGTAAACCCAGCCTAACAGAATTGCATTTTGCAAAAAGTTATTAATTCAATTTTTCCTGTTAGATTTGGGAAGTGAAATTTACTTGGAGACCCGTTCAATGAAAATCCGTTCAATATTAATCCCAGCAGTGGCATTATTCGCCCTTTCTGCTTGCGATACCATCGCCCCTTATATTAGCGATAGCTCGTCATCTGTGGCTACATCAGGGCGTGCTACTGGTCCATCTGGTGGTTGTAACACTTTGCAGAGCTCGCAAAACACTGCTATTACGAATCAAAACGCTGGCTCTATCCGAACCAGCAGTACTGGTAACTGCGAACCAAAAGCGCCAGTTCAGCAAGCTGTCGTGACGCCACAGCGTGTTGCCGTGGCCCCAGCAAAACCAGCCCCTATTCCTCGACCAGTGATCAGCAAACCAGTTGTGACGATCTCCGGCGACATTGCCTTTGACGTTAATAGTGCCGCCATCAAGCCAGCCTTTAAAGCTGAGTTGAATTCAATAGCGCAGCGCCTTCAAACATCTGGTGTCGATCGTTTCACAATCGTCGGTCACACAGACAGCGATGGCAGCGAAGAATACAATCTGAAACTGTCAGAGCGCCGTGCCAAGTCTGTAGCAGACTATCTTGCGACGCAAGGCATTCCCCGCCACGAGATGCTTACTTCTGGTTCCGGCGAAGAGTTGCCGATCTCTGACAACAGCTCTGATTCAGGCAAAGCTGCTAACCGTCGCGTAGAGATCTTTGCTCGTTCGTCCTAAGACTAAGTAAATATCAAATTGAAAAGCCTCGCTTTTGCGGGGCTTTTTTTATGGAAAAAGCTCGAGTAGCTCGGATGCCTCATTAACGTGATGAGCGTAGACGAGCTCTTTGTGCGGGATAACGGAGTAACCATAATCCACAAAGGCGCAATCCATGTTGGCTCTGTTTGCAGCCAGAGTGTCACTAATCGTATCGCCTACCATTAAAGTGTTGTTAACCGAAACGCCCAGTTTGTCTGTTGCTGTCAACAGCATCTCTGGTTCTGGTTTTCTTGTCGGCAGACTGTCTCCACCAAGTACGATCGGAAAATACTTGGACCAACCAAGTTGTTCGATCATTTGAACAGCGCTCTTTTCGTTCTTATTTGTGCAAGCCGCCATTTTGATGTTTTTGCTGTATAACGTTTCAAGAAGTTCAGGGATCATCGGATAAGGTTCCGTAAGCACCAATAGATCTGAAAAGTAATGGCGGCGAAATCCGTCCATGATTACCTTTTCTTCCTCGTGGTTTTTCCATCCACCAGTTAGAGCCAGAACCTGATCTGAGATTTTACCCTTACCGAGGCCACCAATCATGTCGTGAATGTCGGTGACTTTCACAGGAGGACGGCCGATTTCTTCCAAAGAAAGATTGAGGGCGCGGCACATGTCCGGCGCGGAATCAACGAGAGTGCCGTCAACGTCGAATAGGACGGCATCATATCTTAGCCGACTGTTAGCCATGATCATCTTCCTCTGTTTGTTCTCTTTTCAGAAGTTCATCGACCGCTGCATCTACTGAGTAAGAACCCAAGGCGGAAAAATCCAAAACTATCGGCCGGTCTTGAAACTTTTTCCTCGTCGCAGAGCTGTAAGCAGGATCATAATGATCGACTAACAAGGCCCGCACTACTTCCGGCCATTCACCTTCCCGAAACTTCTTTAGCCATCCCTCAACTTTTTCTCGGCTATGGCGCCCTATCAATCTTTGCAACAACTCGGCCAAAGGCGATCCTAATTCGTTGAGGTGTGCGTAGCTTTTAGCCAAATAGTCGACACGCCAATCCAAAGGAGGTTGGAGATCGTAATATCGACTAGCAACCATCTTTTCTATGAGGTTTGTCGGCAGGTAAACGCGCCCGATCTTAGAACTTTCAGACTCAATCCAAACTACTTTTTCTGGGCTGAACGAACGGAACTTGTCAAACAACAAAGATTCAAACAGCCTCTGACTAGGTTGGTCCCTACCTGGCAGTGACCCAAGAAGCGAACCACGATGAGAAGCCAACCCTTCAAGGTCGAGTACCTGCTCCCCTCTGCGTTCAAGCTCATGCAATATGTCGGTTTTCGCGGAGCCAGTTTTGCCGCCGACGATCCTATAAGTGAACGCCGAGGGTTTAGTATCTAGGCCTTTCATTACGATCCGTCGGTAAGCTTTGTAGCCCCCTTCGATGACAGTCGCCCGCCATCCGATCATTGAGAGAACAGAGGCAACTGAGCCAGATCTTTGGCCGCCGCGCCAACAGTAGACCAACGGTCGGTAATCTTTTTCCTTGGTGCCAAAGTGCTCTGTTAGATGGCGAGACAAATTCGCGAAAACCAGTGCAGCCCCGATCTTGCGGGCATCAAAGGGATTTACTTGCTTGTAGATTGTGCCGACCTCTGCGCGTTCTTCATTAGATAAAGATGGAAGGTTGATAGCGCCAGGGATGTGATCTTGTACGAACTCTGCCGGTGAGCGGACATCGATAACCTCCGAGTATTCGCCGTCGAAAGGGTCGTCAGTTCGCTGAATAGGAGCAGCCATCGCTGGGTTAGATCACATATATGGTTTTGTCGCTTGCACCTCTTGCCACCACTGTACCAATTGAGCAAGCCTTGTCGTAGCCGGCTTCCTGGAGTTGGTTGATTACATCTTGTGCCCCATCGGGAGAAACTGCCGCTAAAAGGCCGCCAGCGGTCTGCGGATCGAACAACATAGGCAGTAGATCCAAGTAACTACAATTGCTGGTATCCATTTGATCGAGGGCCAAACTGTTGGAGGTAGCTAGACTGCTGACAATGTCTTCTTCCAACAGTTCTTTTACGCCGTCCAACTCCGGTATATTCTTCATGTTAAGACTTATGGAAAGATCAGTGTTACCTTCGAGCATTTCCATCATGT
>CAJQQJ010000180.1 GCA_905480445.1 uncultured Alphaproteobacteria bacterium
TCACGTCGGCTCATGCCATCAATCAAAACACTGCGGCGAACACGACCATACAATTCCACTGACTTCATCCTCGCCCTCTGACAAAACAGAGAGCTTAACACTGGCGGACTTTTACTCCGGCCACAGCAGAAATATTCCGCCGTTTCAGTGGTGGATTATTGCACCGGCGTTCTCACGGGACAGGAGACGATTTCGCTTGGCAAGTCTTCGGTGGCGTTCGTCAGAGACTCAATCGTGAGACAGCGGTTACACTGGAATATCGTTATCAAGACACGGGCGATATGGACATGAAATTTACTGGGCCAGGCACAGTGCCAACGGATGGTCTTGCTAACAGTTCAGTAATGCTAGGCTATCAGATGCGCTACTAAAACATAGCCAACTTTGCAAGTATTTCAGCCTGCGAGATGGAGAGCCTCGCGGGCTTTTTCTTTTCTAGAACCTAACCAATCGGTTTTCAGGATCGAACAAGCAATCTTCCACGACAGTCGCCTTTACGCTTTGACCCAAGAGCCCGATTTGTAAATCCTGTCCTAGTTCCGCTAAGCCAGCATCAACGAAGCCCATAGCAATATTCTTGTTAACGCGATAACCCCAACCGCTAGAACTAACAGTACCTATCAGTTTCCCATCAGAGTAAATCGAATCCCCCCCATGAGCAGGCGCAACGTCGCTCTCTACAACCATGGTCACGAACTTACGGCGAGGGCCCTCTTCAGCAAGTTTGATAAGCGCATCCTTGCCGACAAAATCTGGCTTATTCAGGCGTACAAAACGGTCCAGCCCCGTTTCAAAAGGTGAATACTCATCGATGAGATCAGCTTTCCAGTGTTTGTAGCCTTTCTCCAACCGCATTGATTCAGTGGCGTAGAGCCCAAAACGACCAAGACCAAACTCAGCGCCTGCCTCATTAAGGGTTTGGTAGGCAGCATAAAGCTGCTCATTAGGTACATGAAGTTCCCATCCTAATTCACCTGAGAAGGAAACACGCATGGCCAAGGCTTCAGAACAACCCAGATGAACTTGCTTTGCCGTTAGCCAAGGGAAAGCCTCATTCGACCAGTCCGTTCTTGGTGACACCTTCGCCAACAAGTCTCGAGACTTCGGTCCGGCAAGCACTAAAATGGTGTAAGAAGCCGTTAACGATTTGATCTCGACACCAGTCTCTGGCTTATGCTTTTGCAGCCAATCCATGTCGTGGAACTCGGCCGCAGCAGCGGAACCATACCAGAAGCGATCTTGAGACAGCTTGGCAATTGTGGCTTCGCTCAGCACCTTACCGTATTCAGTCAAAGAATAAACCAGCCCGACTTTTCCGACTCTTTTCGGTGTTGGGCCGCAGAACAACCGATCGATCCAATCCGCTGCCCCTTTCCCGCTGATCTCATAGCGGTTGAAGCCAGATACTTCCATGATACCGACGTTTTCCGTGAGGGCCTTGACCTCTGCGCCAACTTGGTCATGCCAGTTTTGGAAACGATAGCCGTGACCAGGCTCAAAGTCCGGTGACGGTTTGAAGAACAAAGCCCGCTCCCATCCTGAAACGACACCAAAGTCTGCCCCCTGCTCCTTAAGCACTGGATAGAGCGGTGTCGTTTTCGCCAAGCGCCCAGCTGGTCGATGCTCGTGGGGTTCGTGATAGTGGAACTCCAGCTGGTAGTCCTCGATCGCCATCAGGCGCGTGAATTCAGTGTTGGCGTGGCGAGTAAAACGCCGTGGATCCAGACTCCAGGTGTCCCATTCGGCCTGACCATAAATGATCGTCTCAGCCAACAATTTGCCATGACCACCCCCCTCGCCTATACCCGCGCGCAGACCAATGATACAGTAGGCATTCTCAAGGCCTGGTATGCGGCCAACGAGCGGCGCGCCGTCAGCAGAGTAAGTTATTGGGCCATTGACCACCGTATGGATGCCGGTTTCAGTGAGGGCTGGCATCCGCTCAAAGATACGCTCCATATTGTCCAAACATCGATCTAGGTCATTGGGCAACAAGGCCATCGTGAAATCGGGATCGATGCCGTCCATGCCCCAATCTTTGCATTGCTGCTCGTAGATGCCGACCAACAGACCGTTCTTTTCCTGACGGCTATAGAAATCATCACCGGGATCGCGAATGATCGGCACACGTTCTTCCATAGCTTCCAACTCTGGAATTGGGTCAGTCAGGAAGTACATATGCTCCATCGACATAACCGGGTGCTCAACACCCAACATCGTGCCAACTTCATTGACGCGGTAGCCTGTGGCGTTAACAACAACCTCACAAGTGATATCGCCGTTCTTGGTATGAACTATCCATTCGCCGTTTGCATGGCGCGAGATGTTTTCAACCGGGTTAAAGCGGTAGACTTCAGCGCCCATTTTGCGAGCACCTCGGGCCAAGGCCTGGGTCAACTGACTAGGATCAATGTCACCATCCAGTGGATCCCACCAGGCACAGCGGATGCCTTCTGGCTTCATGAGTGCGTGGCGCTTGGCGGCTTCTTGGCCGTCGATCAGCTCAAAATCAACGCCCATGGCTTTCGCCATGCCAATGTAGTGGTTGTAGATGTCTTCTTGGGCCTGTGTGTAGCCCAACCTCATCCCGCCAGTGATATGGTAGTTAATCGGGAAATCAGGATCAGCAGCTAGCTCACGGTAAAGGTTGATCGAATGCCGCTTCAGCCCAATCATCGTCTGGTTTGGCCCAAACTGCGTAACCTGCGCCGCCGCATGCCAAGTCGATCCTGAAGTCAGTTCATCGCGTTCAACCAAGACGACATCGCTCCAGCCTTCTTTGGCCAAATGATAGAGTGTTGAACAGCCAGCAATTCCACCGCCAATAACAACGACGCGCGCATGTGATTTCATTTTCGTCTCCCTGAAAACCCAAGAAGTTCGATAGATCACCCACCCAACAACAACAACTGAATTCGCCCAGTGTTAACAAGAGGTGAAAGTTGCGTTCGTTCTAGATTAACATCTATTCATCCAGGTCATGGATGACTTTCAGGCGACCTTCTAGCCAGGGCATGCGTTCAATGCCTGGTTCTATGGTTGAGTGTAGCAGGATCTCTCTACTGATTTCAGCTAAGCGTTCCGGCAGTCCAGCTAACTCACCTCGTCTGGCCCAAATAGACACTGTTCGGCCTGTTGTTGGGAAAGGTGGGATATGCATTTCGAGTTGCTCTATGAAACCCGGCGTATCCAGTAGACAGATTGGGGTCGTGATTGTCCAACCGCCGACTTTCAATATGGTTGCAAAGATGGACCTCGACGAATGAAAGGCGCAGAAGTTCGGGAAGTCCATTCTTACGCGACGCAAGTGGGTCGTGATTATCTTACCGAGTGGCAATTCATCAGAAAACCGAACATAGGGTGCCTTTAGCAGGCTTTCTTGATTGATCTCGCCATCTTTAAGGACCCCAGGGGCAGAAACCAAAATTAAGGGTTCTCTCAATAGAGGGTGTCTTTCCAAGGCATCGTGATGCTCGTATGAATCTGCTGAGACGACGATGTCGACTTCACGCTCCTGAAGAGACCGTTGGTTCTGTTCAGTCTTGCCAGACCAAGCCGCGAGATCACAAGTCGGATGGCGTTGATGCAGTTCTGTCATGAGATCCGGGGCCAAAAGCAAATCCAAGCCATCAACGATCGCCAAACGCAGCGATGGCAGCGTTGATAGCTGCATCTCCATCATGTCCGACCGGGCCGAGGTCACATGATCCATGATCCCATGCGCATGAGCCAGAAAGCGGGTACCAGCAATAGTCAAAGCAATCGGTCGCGCTGTTCTGTCAATCAACTGGGTATCCAGTGACGCCTCTAGACCGGATATCTGCTGTGAAACGTTTGAGACTGAAGACTTCAACCTGTTGGCCGCAGCAGCCATTGAGCGGGTTTCCGCAACGGCAACAAAGATCTCTAATGCACGAAAAGAAAGGGAGGGGGACATGACCAGTAACAAAGAGTGGGATTAAAGTCACAGCCATAAAGAAGATTCGCTACAAACCAAGAGATTCCTTTGCTTCGAAGAAAAGCACGCTATTCTGGGCGGCTTTGTTCGATTCCCCCTTAGGAGACTGCGCGTGCTACTCGCGATCTACACTTGGTTTGAACGCCGTGTTAACTCATTTCCGGAACCACAGCCTGAACAGCCCCCAGGAACCTTGGGAGCTTTCCTGTTCCACTACGCCAAACCCTTTTGGCCCTTGTTACTGTTCGTCTCCATTTTGTCGATCGCTGTCTCTGTCATGGAGGTCATGGTCTTCAGTTTCGTGGGCTCTTTGGTTGATTGGCTGGCAACCATCGAAAAAGACCGTCTTTGGGAAGATCATTGGCTCACGCTGAGCCTTATGGGCGGTGTTATTGTTATCCTGATACCTTTGGTGTCCTTCGTCTACGAGGCGGCACGCCATCAAGGCTTGCTCGGCAACTTTGCCATGCGTGTGCGTTGGCAAGCCCACCGCTACGTCTTGAGGCAAAGTCTGTCATTCTTCCAAGACGATTTCGCTGG
>CAJQQJ010000181.1 GCA_905480445.1 uncultured Alphaproteobacteria bacterium
TGCGAACTAACTGGAAAACTTCGCTCTGTTACCGGCAGCCTGGAGCGTATTCGCAAAGACCGTTGTCAACTAGCAAACACCCTGGTTAAAGAAACACGGATATTCCAATCTCTAAACGAGGTTTTACGGCTGATCACTTGAGAAACTTCGGCGTCGCGTTGCAAACTAAATGGGCGAAAATGACATGATGCGACCACATTTTGTGGCCATTCTTGCTAAGACCCAGACCATTCAACTGAGGAGGTGAAAATGTCTGTCATCAACAACCAAGATCAATCCTGTCTTTACATCCGACTGCTCATCCCAGTGTTTCTTGCCATTGTAGGCTCGTCGATTTTTACCGATGCAGAAGCGCGCAGCCGGATCTATTCAAAGGATTACATGGTAACTTGCCGCGACAACGGCAGCTGTGAAACCATCTCTTTCAAGTCCGTGACAGGGCCAGTTGGTACTTCCTATCACCATATTGAATTCTACCGCCCGCCCAACACAAAGACCAATGACTGGCAGCTATCGTTGGCGCTCATCGTTGATCCGGTTATGCCTGGGACGAGCGTGACGTTGACCACCGACAAGCGGAGCTGGGAATTGTGGGAGAGCACCCATTACACAAACGACCATGGAACGCTTCACATCCTGCCGCCAGAGGGCACAAAAATACTGAAAGCCTTACGCAGCGGCAATCTGCTTAAAGTGTCCTACCAGGCCGAGCACGGTCAACAGATGTCCTATCGCCATTCAGTGAGAGGGCTAAAGAAGGCCTTGTCATGGATCAACCGTCAGAAGAAGGTCAAGGACCGGAACTACCGTGTCGTGCCACCAAAGCCAGACACAAACTGAGAGGTTCTGACTCTAGTCTCTAAATCCAGGCATGTTGCGGTCTAGCCAACGCAGCTGTGGGTTCCAGTCTTCGGCCCCCGGCGGCTCATTGGCTGGCACGCCGCCATCGTTGAACAAGCCCTGGACGATATCTTCAGAAAGCAACAGCGGCTTTTGACCTGACGCCAGCACATCGACCTGAATTTTGCAGGATATCTCTAAGTAATAGAGGTAATAGAAGCACTCCCCGATGGAGCGCCCCACAGTCAGCAGGCCGTGGTTTTCCATGACCATGCAGAACTTGTCACCGATATCACGGGCCAAAGCAGCACACTCGTCCTCAGCTGAGGTCACGTCCTGATAGGCATGCTGTACGACCGTGGGCAGGATCATGCCAGAATGCTGTGACAAAGGCAGCAAGCCGCAATCCATACAAGACACCGCCGCCCCAGCGCGTGAGTGTGTGTGGGCGGAGTAGTTGATGTCAGGCCGCGCGCGTAGGATCGCAGAGTGGATCAGCGCACCAGCACGGTTGACCTTCCAATCGCCAGAGACTTGATCGCCATTCATATCGACCTTTGACAGAGACGAGGCGGTCACCTCCTCCATCAAAAACTCATCAGGTTTAAGGAAAAACAGTTCCGGTTCACCCGGCACCCTCGCCGCCGCATGGGTCTGGTTCAAATCCGTCCAGCCAAACTTAGCGTATAGACGATAGAGCGCCGCTAGGTTCTCGCGGGTTTGTTGCTCCGCTGATTTGGCCGTGTCGATGGAAGTTACGTTGGTCGCCATGATCAAGGCTCCTTTACCTGGAATATCTGGCCTTAACCTTCATCATCATAGAGCGCGATTGTCAACTAAGGAGAGCCTCACGACCGAACGCCAGCGATAATCCGGCGCATGAATTCCATGAACTGTTCTTGCTCAGCCTTGCTCAAGACCTTTAACGCCACCTCGTTTTGATCATGGGCCGCTTGATAAGCATCATCGCGAAGATTGATCGCTCTCTCGGTCAACCAAATGAGTTGTGCCCTGGCATCGCTTGGATGCTTGGTTCGGTTGATTAGCCCGTCGCGCTCCATTCGGTTGAGCGTGTTTGCTAGGGTCGCCTGCTCTAGATCCAGTTCTTCCAGCAGATCCTTTTGCGTGATCCCGTCTTTCTGCCAGAGCTCTAGCAGGACCGGAAACTGACCGATTACGATCCCTAAAGGCGCGATGCGTTCCAACAGACCAGCGGCAAACAGTCTGGCCATATGATTGACGAGGTAGCCTGCTGACTTTTCTTTTTTAAATTTCATGAGGGAACTTTACACTTGCATAGCAAGCTATGCAATATTATATAGCTTGCTATGTTTATTTATTGTGAAAGGAAAACACCATGACTGGCTTCGTAGAACTTGATGCGATTGTAACGCTTGCCGACCAGATGCAGTCGGAAGAAGGACCGATTGTTTTGGTTAATCTCTTCACGGTTGACGCGGCAGAGGAAGACGCCCTGCTTAAGGCCTGGGCATACGATGCGGACTTTATGAAAACCCAACCCGGATACATCTCGACCCAAATGCACAAAGGCATCGCGGGCAGCTCGACGTTTTTCAATTACGCCGTTTGGCAAGACGTCAAAAGCTTCCGTGAAGCCTTTACCCACCCTGAATTTCAGCGCCGGATCGCCGATTACCCAAAGAGCGCCGTCGCACGCCCTCACCTGTTCAAGAAGTTGGCGATTGAAAACCACTGCGTCGCCTAACAACCATCAGAGACCTCAGCATAACTAGAGGATTCCCATAGGCTGGAATATTTGGTAACTTTTGTCATGCAGAAACCTTTCGTCAGCCAACCCGAACTTTTTGTGACCACCAGCGATCTTGATCATCCAGCACTTCATGCGCTTGA